>JAHIZU010000047.1 GCA_018814265.1 Candidatus Margulisiibacteriota bacterium
ATTAAGCTTTCACGCTGTCAAACATATTACCAGCGGTGAGGGCGGAATGATCTTAACTAATAACAAGGATATTTATGAAAAGCTTTCAATGTTTAGATCTCATGGCGTTACCAGGGAGATAGATAAATTATTAAAGAAGGATGAGGGGCCCTGGTACTATGAAATGCAGTTTTTGGGATATAACTACCGCATAACCGATTTTCAATGCGCTCTGGGAATGGAGCAATTGAAAAAGCTAGGTACTTTCATTGAGCGAAGGCGTGAAATAGTTGAGAAATACAATAAAGCTTTTGCAAAAATTGACGGGCTCGTTTTGCCTGTCGAGAAAGACAAGGTTAAATCCTCATGGCATCTTTATGTTGTTCAAGTAAAAAATGAGCGTAGAAAAGTTTTTGAGTCTCTTCGTAAATCTGGCATTGGAGTAAATGTTCACTACATTCCTGTTCATCTACAGCCATACTATCAAAATTTAGGGTATAAAGCTGGAGACTGCCCAAATGCTGAGACATATTATAAAGGAGCAATAACTTTGCCGCTTTATCCAAAGATGACTGATGAAGACGTGGATAGAGTAATAAAAGTTGTAAAGGAAGTAAATTAATAATGAAAGAAATTGAAAGATGTAAAAAATGCACCTTGCCGATAACCTGGGAAACTTTGTATTTTGACGAAGAAGGAGTTTGTAATATATGCCGCAATTGGGATAAAAAAGTAAAAGATATTGACTGGCCGGCCAGAGAAAAGCAATTGTTGCAAATTTTTGAACAGGCAAAGGCACGAAAAGGTGCTTACGACTGTATTGTTCCATTCAGCGGGGGAAAAGACTCGACCTTTACTTTATGGAAAATTGTTAGGGAATATAAGCTTAAGCCTCTGGTTGTCTCCTTTGACCATTGTTTTTATCGCCCCAGAACCTTAGAAAATCGCCAGAAGACTTTTCGCAGGTTGGGGGTCGATGTAATTACCTTTACACCTAATTGGCAAATTGTCAAAAAATTGATGTTGGAAGCTTTAAAAAGAAAGGGTGATTTTTGCTGGCATTGTCACGCAGGAGTATTTTCTTATCCCATGCATATTGCTGTTAAATTTGAAATTCCTTTGCTCATTTGGGGAGAGGGAAGCGGGGAATATGAGGCTTACTTTACATATGAAGGTCTTGAAGATACCGATGAGTGGAAGTTTAACCGTCGGATTATTCTGGGGATGAGAGCTGAGGATATGGCAGGATTTATTGGGGCAGAATTGCGCGATTTAGAGCCATATATTTATCCATTGAAGTCTGATCTTGATCGGGTTGGTGTAAAAAGCATTCCTTTGGGCAATTTCTTTCCTTGGAACCAGGAAAAACAGGCTGGGATTATCATGCGGGAGCTGGGCTGGCAAGAGGATGAAATAGAAAGCTTGCCGGGCATGACTTTTGACAAAATAGAATGTATGTTTGATGGTATTCGGGACTACATCAAGTTTATCAAGAGAGGCTTCTCCAGAATGACGCACCGCACCACAATTGACATTAAACAGGGCAAAATCACTCGCGAGCAAGCTATGGAAATGGTCAGAAAGTACGACGGGTATAGGCCACAAAGTTTAAAATTATTTTGTGAATATTTAGGCATAACTGAAGATGAGTTTGATCAAATTGCGCTGACGCATGTTATTCCCCCGTTTGAGCCTATTGATCCAAAAAAATTGCCAAAGGGAAAGAAGCTCTGGGACCAGGACAAGTGGTTCTACGACAAGGGAAATTTATGAAAATAGGCATAATTAATTATAGTTTGGGCAATGTGGGTTCTGTTTTAAGCGCGTTTAATTTTTATAAAACTGACGCTAAGCTAGTCAGTCAGCCCTCTGATATAGATCAATGCGATTTGGTGGTCCTGGCTGGCGTAGGCAATTTTAAAACTGCGGTCGATCGCCTGAAAAGTTCCGGATTCTGGGAGCGGCTTAACCAAGCTGTTACCATGGAAGGGAAAACGCTGCTTGGCATATGCCTTGGTATGCAACTTTTTGCTGATCTAAGTTTTGAAGGAGGCAGCCAACCTGGTTTTGGTTGGATCAAAGGTAAGGTAATTAAGATTGATGACAAATCTGTCCGTATTCCCCATATGGGCTGGAATAAGGTCCAAGCTTTTGATAATAATATTTTTCAAGGCATGCACCAACAATATTTCTACTTTATGCATAGTTACCATTTTGTGCCTGAGGATAAAAGTGTTGTTGTGGGCACCACTAAATACGGTAATACGGATATTGTGGCTGCAGTCAGGCATAAAAATATCATTGGCGTACAGTTCCATCCGGAAAAAAGCCAGGGCGATGGTTTGCGGCTGGTGCGCAACCTGTTGGAGGAAATAAAATGCTGACCAAAAGAATTATTCCGCTCTTTTTGTTAAAAGGCAGCCGCTTAGTCAAAGGTAGTCATTTTGGCGATTATGTTGATGTGGGGGATCCTGTTTCTCAGGCCATGATCTATGATGCCCAAGGTGCGGAAGAAGTTGTCATCCTTGACATAGAAGCCACAAAACATGACCGGATGATTGATACTTCTATTATTACTGAAGCCATAGAAAAATGCCGATTGCCCATAGCAGCCGGCGGCGGCATCAAAAACCTAGAAGATGCGCACTGCTGTTTCCGTGCTGGAGCAGACAAGATAGTCATTAATAGCCATGCGGCGCTTAATCCCGACCTGGTTAAGGAGATGTCGGATGAGTTTGGTTCGCAATCAGTTGTGGCCTCGATTGACGTTAATAAAAGTGCTGGTGGACGGTATGATGTATATATCTTTTCGGGTACAAAAAAGATTGATATTGGGCTCGAAAAACTAGTTGAAACCTATTTGGCCAACGGGATTGGAGAGATTATAGTTACCTCAATTGGTCAAGAAGGAACATTGTCTGGATTTGATTGTGATTTATATCAAAAACTAAGGCCGCTGGTAAATGTGCCATTGATCGCTTCTGGCGGATCCGGCAGTTATGATGACATGGTAAATCTTTTTCAAAAATCCGACTGTGACGGAGTGGCACTGGGCAAGATGCTTTGTTTGCGAGACTACGATATTGTCAGAATTAAATCATATCTAAAAGGTAAAAATGTCCTTATCAGGGAGACTTAAGGCAGCCATGGACAAACTGGCTCTTGGCACAGCACAATTCGGGCTTGATTATGGTGTTAATAATTCTAGGGGCAAAATCCCGCGGGATGAGGTTGAAGCCATTTTGGATAGCGCTAGCTCAGCTGGGATAGAGATGCTTGATACAGCTTCAGTTTATGGGAATAGTGAAGGGATTATTGGTGATTATATTAATAAAGTAAAACAGAATTTTAAGATTGTCTCCAAATTGCCAAGATGCTCTTATGCCGAGGCGGAGGGAATATTTGAGGGCTCATTGAAGCGATTAGGGCAAAGCAAGATATACGGATATTTAGTCCATGATTTTTCTTTCTTTTGTGATAATCCCTGGTCCTGGGAGTTGTTAAAGAAAAATCAGGCTTTCGGCAAGATTGGCAAAACAGGCTTTTCCCTGTATCATCCGAGCGAACTCGAATATATTTTGAAAAATTCCATAAAGGTTGATTTGCTTCAGATCCCTTATAGCTTGTTTGACCGCAGATTTGAGCCATATTTTTCTGTACTCAAAGACAAAGGGATCGAACTGCATGTAAGGTCAATCTTTTTGCAGGGCTTGGTCTTCAAGCAACCCGATCAGCTGTCTTCACAGTTTGATTCAATAAAGCCGAAAATTTTCAGGTTACGCCAGATCTCTGATGACACAGGCTTGAACCTTGCCGCTTTATGTTTAAATTTTGTTTTGTCGAATGGCAGTGTTGATAAAACTATTGTTGGTATTGATAATCTTAATAATTTAAACGATATGTTTTGCAATGCTAACGCCGGGCAGAGAGTTGGGACCGTACTGGATGATTTAAAAGCATTAAAAGAAGATAGTGAAGATATATTAATCCCCAGTAAATGGAGGGGTGTTTGTTGCAATTAAAAGGCAAAAATATTTATTTGCGTCCGTTAACAGAAGCTGATGCTACTGAAACCTATGTCAGTTGGATGAACGACCCACAGGTGAACCAATATCTGGAAAGCAGATTTAAGAAATTTACTATCGGGGACATAAGATCTTACATCACTGAAATTAATAAAGATCTAAACAACGTTTTTTTTGCCATGATATCAATTGATGGCGATAAACATATCGGGAATATTAAATTGGGGCCAATTAATCAATATCATAGAATTGGGGACATTGGGCTGATCATAGGTGATAAAACTTGTTGGGGAAAAGGTTATGCTACCGAGGCAATCGGACTATTGAAAGATTATGCTTTCAACAAGTTGAATCTACATAAATTAACTGCTGGTTGCTATGCTGATAATATCGGTTCAGCAAAGGCATTTTTAAAGGTTGGTTTTGTGGAGGAAGCAAGATTGGCTTCACATTTCCGGCGCAATGACGATAAGTATGTTGATAAAATTTGTTTGGGAATGATAAATCCGGCGGAGGCAACAAAATGATTCTGGCAATAATTCAAGCGCGGATGGGAGCAACGCGTCTTCCCGGAAAAGTCTTGCTAGACTTGGAAGGAAAACTTGTGCTTGAGCGCGTCATTGATAGGGTAAAAGCAGCAAAGCTAGTTGATGAGGTTATGGTTGCAACAACCAGCAATGAAAAAGATAAGCCGATTGTTGCTTTCTGCAACAAAATTGGCATCAAGGTCTTTGCCGGCTCAGAAGACGATGTGCTTGATAGATACTATCAGGCCGCTCTTGAGGTCAAACCAGATCATGTTGTGCGAATTACGGCTGATTGCCCTTTAATGGATCCCAATGTTATTGATGCGGTCATTAAGAGGCACTTAGACAAGACAGCTGATTATACAGCCAACATTATTGAAGCAGTTCGTCGCGGCTTACCGTGCCGCCGGCATAGGCGAACAGGCCGTTGATGCCGCACATGCTC
>JAHIZU010000048.1 GCA_018814265.1 Candidatus Margulisiibacteriota bacterium
CAGTTCTACTCTACTCAAGTCTGGTCTGATGAGCTGATCGCTAAGATCGATTTTAATGACGCTGCAGTATTAGATGTTGTCCAGATCCTGGCCAGGCAGTCTGGTTTAGATGTTATAATCAGTGGAGACAACTCCATTGCCCAGAGCAAACGGACCTCCTTGCATTTAAAAAACGTTTCGGCTGAAGAAGCGATTGAGCATGTTTTGTTAACTAACGGCCTGACTTATGAGAAAAAAGGCAGCGCGATCCTGATCTCAATGTCGCCGCAGCTAACCAATGATAATGTTTTTCAAGGTGCGATAAAGATCGTTAAGCTCAAATATCTGACAGCAGAGAATGTTTCTGCCTTATTATCAAAAATACTCCCGGCTTTGAAGGCCAGCCAGGGAGGCAGCGAAAACACCCTGATTCTTCGCGGCAAAGAGCCTTTAATTCAGGCGGCTAACGATCTGATCAGCTCAATTGACCACCCAGTGCCCCAAATATTAATTGAGAGCAAGGTTTTGGAGCTATCTGAAGCTGATTCAATGCGTCTTGGTTTATCTTATGGCAGTGAGCCTGGGACGTTTCGTTTTATTTCAGATAAAAGCACCCGCAAAACACAGCCAGCGACGGACCTGCTAACGACCTTAAATGCGCTGGTTAGTGACGGCAAAGCCAATGTAGTGGCCACACCCAGGATCGCGACCCTGGATGGACATGAGGCAGTGATCAATATTGGCAGTCGTATTCCCTATGCCGTACCGGTCAGCAATGGTTCTGGCAGCACGCAGTGGACCGTTGAATATATTGATGCTGGAGTGAAATTAAAAATCACTCCCTGGCTGGGGGAGGCAAAACACGTTACCGCTTCCATCAAGCCAGAGGTCTCTTCTATTTCACAATGGAGGACTACCGCGGCCGGAGATTTTCCAATTATCAGTACCAGGAACGCTCAAGCCACTCTAAGGGTTAAGGATGGGGAAACGATCGTGGTTGGCGGGCTGATTTCTGAGTCTAATCGGGAAAATGTTTCCAGGTTACCAGTGGTGGGTTATATTCCTTTAATCGGAATGTTGTTTCAGAATAAGACGCTGGAGAAAACGAAAACAGAAATTGTTTTTTTGATAACGCCACATGTTATCTGATCAAAGCGGGACGATTTTTATTTTTCCCTGGACCCCAATTTGATCATCTTTTACAATTAAGACCCCATCCAGGCCCCGGATCTTCTTAGCTAATTTAAGGCCGTTCCCAATGTCTGTGACCTCTTTTATCACATTGCCAATGGCTGTTGCTGCTGCGTCAGCCAGGGGGGCGCTCCTGGCAATTACCACCACGGCATCCGCTTGGCCAAAGCTAAAGGAATGGCCCACAGTTCCCGAAGAAGTACAAACCGCAAAGGGTTCTTCGCGCGGTTCTATTTCCAGCCCGATCTTTTCTGAAAAGGGTGAGCTGCCTGCAAAAAGGCCGACCTTGCGCGGTTGTTTTATTTTTAAAAAGATGTCGCCGCCGTTTTCAACAATTAGCTCATCGCTGAATTCCAAAAGATCTTTACCTACAAATTGGGCGATCGTCCCGGCTACGGCAGCCATGGGGCCGACCTTGGCCCGGCGAGCAGCCTTGGCCATCTCTTTGACGATTGGCGGAGCGTCGTAGCGCACGCGGTGAGGGGAAAAGGTTTTGGCGAATTGCGGATCAACCGCGATATAGCGCTCGATCTCTGCGCGGTATTTTACAACATAAGCCAGGGCTTTGTCATAGAGGTTCTTATCGGCGAGAATAAGCAGGTCGGTTTCTTTCTCAATTATCTCAAACTTAATGAGGTTTTCCGCTTTAACATAATTTCGATAAGCTCGTGTTTGATAGACCATGTTATAATATCCTTTATGCTATACGGAATTATATCAGATATTCACGGTAATTTGGAGGCATTGGACGTTGTGCTCAACAAGTTATCCCGGGTAGATAAACTCGTTTGTCTGGGGGATATTGTTGGTTATGGACCGAATCCAAATGAATGTGTAGAGAAAATAAGGGAGTTGAAGATGCCCTGTGTGCTGGGCAACCACGAAGCCGTAGGGATCGGCAAAACTGATTCAACCTGGTTTAATAGCAATGCGCGCGCAGCGATCCAATGGACTCAAAGGGTGATTTTTCAAGATAATCTTGATTATTTGAGGGACTTACCCTTAAGGCTGGAAGAAGATGGTTTTGAAATGGTCCATGGAAGTTTACGCAACCCAATAGAAGAATATATTACCAGCATTGCTGATGCCCTGCCGACTTTTAAAAAAATGGTCAAACCAATCTGTTTTGTTGGTCATTCGCACATCCCGCTTTATATCGCTTTAAAAAAAGATGGCAACTATGTTGGCGGAGACCTAAGCGATGGCGAGGAGATCCTGACTGACGAGTATGAAAAAGTTATCATTAATGTTGGGGCAGTGGGACAGCCGCGAGATAAGGATCCCCGCGCCAGCTTTGGTATCTATGATTCAAAAACGAGACTATTTAGCCTGCATCGCGTTGTCTACAATATTGACCAGGTCCAGCAAAAAATGAAGGCCGTTGGTTTGCCTCAGCGTCTAATTGATAGGCTGGCAACTGGCAAATAAACTGAAATTTTTTCTTAAATCCCCGATAAATTATAAGAAGTTTTAATCATCTAAATTGGAGGGCAAATTCATGGTTGTACTTGGCAGGACGGTGAGGGTTACTCCTCAGGCATTAGAAAGCATTGTCCGCAAGAACAGAGTTATGATTCATGTTGAGGGTAGGAACATTCGCATGGCACAGACTGTGCTTTGGGGTGCTGTGGCTGGCTATAAGAGTATTCAGGCTGAGATTAAGGGAAAACAATTGGTTTTATCTGAGCGTGATTACCGAGGTAACCCTACCGCTGAGCAGCATAAACTGCGCATCTTGCAACTAATGAATTCAGACATAAGAGAATTAGTTATGCCCCAAGACTTTCTTTACGGTCATGCAGAGCGGTTAATTGAAGAAGTTGGGAGTTGTTTATTGCTGAAAATCAAAGGAGCTTGGCAATCAGGCAGACTTATTTCTGGACAAATGTCTCTGGTTGTTGGCACAGAGACAGCTGAAGAGCAAACTTACGGATTGCTAATACTTAATGACTGATTGTTTCTATAATGTTCCCTTAGTAGAAGGAACGCCCTTTTTCCGGGGATTGATTTCACAAGCTCTTCTCAATGCAACTCCAAAAGCTTTAAAAATCGCTTCGATTTTGTGATGTGTATTCTTGCCTCTTTTTAAATCAACATGTAAGGTTACGCCGGCTTTGTAGACAAAAGCTTCGAAAAATTCCCGCAGCATTTCCGCGTCTAAAAAGAGCTTTACTCTTTCTTTGCCGAGCTGGGCATAAATCAGCTCTTTAGGGAATTTAGCCTTAAAAGTAAAGTGGGGCCGGCCGCTGATGTCCACGGCAGTTTTAACCTCAGCCAGGGACTCATCCATGGGAACAACGGCATGGCCATAGCGTTCTATCTTCTTCTTAGGGCCCAAAGCTTTTTTAAATGCTTCGCCCAAGGTCAACCCCGTATCTTCGATCAGGTGATGCATGTCTATCTCAATATCGCCTTTGGCCGCAAGTTTAAGGTCGAAGAGGCCGTGCTTGGAAAAAAGAGTAAACATATGGCCTAAAAAAGGGATCGGGTAATTGATCTTGCTCTTACCCTGGCCGTCAACAGTTAGTTCGATATTTATGCTGGTTTCTTTTGTTTTACGCTGGATCTGGCTCTTTCTTTTCTTCATTTTTAATTGCTCCGCCCTGCCTGCCGGCAGGCAGGCTTTCTAAATCTTTTATTTTCTTTTCCAATTCTCTGATCTTTTTTGCGGTTTTAATATACTGCGGCACACCAAACAGGCTGGCCATTATCACGCCGACCAAAGCTGAAAAGAGCACGACTAAGGCCAGGGAAACTGCCGGAGCCTGCCAAAAGAAAAAACTAACCGAGACCGTAGCGCTATTTAATGAGGCAAAACCGGCGATCAAAATAGCAATTAATATCGCGATGATCAATCCCCACATAATTTAATCCTCCTTGAATAAAGATGCTTGGTCTATTTTATCAGATTTTGTAAAAGCAATCCCTAGGTGTTTGTAGGCGGCTTTGGTCGTGACCCGGCCCCGAGGTGTCCTTTCAATAAAGCCCAGCTCGAGCAGATAAGGTTCGTAAACATCTTCAATGGTTAAGGAATCTTCATGAATCGAGGCGGCCAAGGAATCTACCCCTACCGGACCGCCGGAAAACTTCTGGATGATCGCCCTTAGTATCTTTCGATCAACTTTGTCCAGACCTAACTCATCGATTTCCAGTCCCTCCAGGGCCTTTTTAGCGATCTCCTGGGTTATCTTACCGGTTGATTTTACCTGGGCATAGTCACGCACCCGCCTGAGCAGGCGATTGGCGATCCGGGGAGTGCCGCGCGAACGCTTAGCTATCTCATGCGCGCCGGCTTTTTCAACCTCGATATTTAGGACTCGCGCTGCGCGCTGAACTATTTGCTCCAGCTCATTGGCATCGTAGAATTCCAGCCGGCTGATCATGCCGAACCGGTCGCGCAGGGG
>JAHIZU010000049.1 GCA_018814265.1 Candidatus Margulisiibacteriota bacterium
CCTAAATGCCCTCGTTCCGCATGAGTTGGCCCACCAAGTTGTCGAATATGGCATTCTTACGCCCCGGGTTAGAGGAAGTGGCAGGGTCCCTGGCAGATTGAAATTCTTTGATAAGCAAGACGTATCAGGCCAGTACAAGGAAGTTATTACAGATCGCGTTGGACTTGCTCTGGCTAGACGCTACGGAGTGTTTTCCCCTGCTCGATCTCGCAAAGAAAGAACCAATGAATATGCTCATTCACAATATCACATCGCTAAAATGATTTTTGAAATGAAAATATCGGGCAGACATGATTGCAACAATGTATACCTTTTAAGGGTAGCAGCTCATTGTGCCTATCTAGCTGCTGAAATCGAAGATGAATCTCTCCGTAATAAGCTACAAACACTTTCACTTCAAATATTGGGGTATTTTGCCAAACAAGACAACAAAGTAAAAGCTGAGGAAGCAAATAGAATATTTGATTATTTCGTGAAGGTTTTTATCCAGACAAAAGTCTCTCGACTAAAAAGAGAAAAATCCTAATCAATCCTTACGCCACCTCGCCCCATACTGCGTATCTTCGATACTATTTTCCCGTATAGCTGAAATTAGTGCTGATTTTTAACGATATATATATGTTAGCAAATCTATAAATGAGGTGACCTAAAATGGGAAGTCCAATATGTGCAACAGGAGCAGCAAAAAGATTTCAATTTCCAATAATGGCATTGCAACGGCCTATAAAGCTAAAAACCGAGAACGCTTGCTACCAGCTTCAAATGCTCAAGATAACAGGCTTGCAAGCCAAACAATTAATGTCAGCACCAATGCAAATACGAAGAGCATTGGATAAATTTTCTATCGGCATAGAACGTATTAGTGGGGCTAGAATAAGACTTTTTCCAAATAGACATGAAAGTCTGCGCAAAATGACTGACTTTTTCCAAGATTTTAGAATTGATCTAGCTCCAGGCGAAGTTACTCTGCTTGAGATCGCCGAGGCCATTGACATAAAACCTCTTGATTTATTGACTTTTGTTGAAGAGGGAAATCTTGACGATTTGATTGCCAGAACTGTTGTTTTATCGCCAAGAAAAAACTCAGACCTTATCACGGGAATCTTTCAACAGAGTGACATTCAAGAAATCAGTAGAAGGATTTCTTTAACAACACCACAACAACTTCAAGAATTATCACTTAGAGGCATGCAACTACTTGCTCAAAGGACACAAATCCCTACAATACTCGAGCAGGAAATTGCAGGATATACCGGAGCAGCCCCTATGTCAGCTGCGCTCGAACATTTAAATCTTGGTCTATTTATCGAGGCAATGCAGCGTGTCGCGTCAATCCAGGCAGAAACTGTAACCACATTAGAAAGTCTGCAACAATCTTTTCAAGAAGCTTTAGGTTTTCCAAAAGAATTTCGCCCTATGAAATTCATTGCTTGGCCTGCATATTTGGGCACACATCGAATAAGAGAGGTTGCCAACCTGGTTGGGACCACAGAAGTTGAAACCTCTGAAGGAATAATGGCAAAGGCTAAGCTTCATAAACTATTAATAGCCTATGCCCAACAAGAGGGTGATTCCGCCTCACTCGCCTTAGTCCATTATTTATTGGATAAAGCTGATCAGGGAAAAATCACCAATCCAGATGGCCTATTAGCAGAATTCCAAGCTCTTTCGTGTCTACTACCCCTCCCCGGCTCACAAGGTGAAGATTTTGTGCCTGCCCCTCCTGCAACCACTTGGAGAAAAGAATATATTGGGAGCATAGCCGCTCATGGAGTACAACTAAAGCAGGCCTGGTTATCAGGGAACCCTGAAGCAAAAGGTTTCGAAACCTTCTTAGCAGTTTGGCCCAGAGACTATGTTAGAGGAGGAAAACCATTATCAAGCCTGATGATGGAATATCACCCAGGCGTTTTTGTAAGAATGCTGGAAGAAGTTGCACAAGCCAAAACAGATAGCGATATCAGTCAATTAAAATTTGACCATTTTAGGATAAAAAAGAGTGATGGGTTTGGATCAATTGGTCCTTTCGAGTTTGTCCTTGATAAAATCCTGTCCTATCTATTTTTTGTTGTAGATTTACCATGCTCAGCTTCAACTGAACTTGATTTTGTAGAATTACACGCGAGGTTAACTACTTTAGCTCAAAGTTTTGAGCAGAAGTCCGCCTCGTCCCATACGGCGTATCCTCAATAGTAATACCCATCGCAGCTAACTGATCCCTAATCTGATCAGCTTTTGCAAAATCTTTTTTCTTGCGCGCTTCTTCTCTCTCGGCTACCAATTTCTCCACTTCTTTATCTCGCAAAGCAAGCTTTGCAACTACAATCTCTAACCCCAAAATCCCACACAACTCCAACACCGACCCCTTCATCACTCCCAAACACTCCTTTTCCGCTTCCCCCTCTTCCAGCTTCTTATTACAATAATGGATCAAACCAAAAATTGTGGCAATCGCGCTGGCTGTATTAAAATCATCATCCATTGCCTCTTTAAATTTATCTTTGAATTCAAAAAGCTCCTCTTCCAGGTCTTCAAGCTCAATAGTCGGGGCCTTCTCCATTGACTTCTCCAACAGAAAATCAATATCTTGAATAAATTTGGAAACACGGCCCAAAGCCTCCCTTGAACTCTCGATCTCTTTATCGCTATAGTTGATCGGGCTGCGGTAATGGGTCGAAAGCAGGAAGAAACGCACCGCCATAGGATCAAACTTTTTAAAAATATCTCTGAGTGTAAAAAAGTTCCCCAAGGACTTGGACATCTTCTGCTGGTTAATATTCACAAAGCCATTATGCATCCAATATTTAACAAAAGGTTTGCCAGTAAAGGCTTCTGCCTGGGCAATTTCATTCTCGTGATGCGGAAAGATCAGGTCACGGCCGCCGCCATGGATATCAAAGGTCTCACCCAAAAACTTATTCGACATGGTTGAGCATTCAATATGCCAGCCGGGCCTGCCTTTGCCCCACGGTGAATCCCAACTTGGCTCGCCTTCTTTAGA
>JAHIZU010000298.1 GCA_018814265.1 Candidatus Margulisiibacteriota bacterium
ATTGTTATGTCCCACATTAATCTACCCCTAACATCCCAGATTAAAATACCCGAAAAAAGCTACAAAGTTTCCCACTCCTGAACAATCTTTTCGATTAAGGATTCATCGACCATGTTTTTTTCTTTAGACGCAGCCAGGAAAAGGGCTTCATGTGCCAGAGTATTAATGACCCGCGGTAAACCTTTGGAATAATTAAACAACAAAGTGACCGCTTCGCTGGTAAAAACCGATTTTGATCTTCCCGCCAATTTAAGCCGATGAATAAGATAGGGATCGACTTCGTCTTGTTCTAAACCGGTGAGATGATAGCTGAAAGAAATCCTTTGTCTTAGCGCGGTATAAGGCGAAAGCTTTAAACGGGCTTTGAGAGCTGGATGGCCTAAGAGAAAAACCGAAAGGTAGTTTTTTGAATCCATTTTAAAATTGGTTAACAGCCGGATCTCCTCCAACACCATATCGCTCAAGTTTTGAGCTTCATCGATTATTAGGATAGGTAATAATTTTTGTTTGCGGAAAATGTTCACCAGCTCGGTTTTGACCTGGCGGGAAACATCCTCGATAAAGAATTTTGGTAGTAGCCCCAATTCTACTGCCAGGGCACGGAAGAAGCTCCGCGCCGTACGTACGGTTTGGGAAAAATAAAAGCACTGGTATGAATTGTGATTTAGGGAATCAAGAAAATGCCGCATGAAAGTAGTTTTGCCGCTGCCCACCTCACCGGTGAGCAGGGCAATACCCTGGGTTTCCAGGAAATGGGCACAGCGTTTTTGCAGGTATGCCAATTGAGCGGAGATAAATATTTTCTCAATATCTTTTTTGAAGGGAAAATGGGTAAACCCGAAAAAAGCCTTAAGCATGCTCCTGCCTCCTCGTTTTTAGTTGGGCGGCAACCAATTTTTCCAGGTAGAAAGAGATGTGCTGCTTGGCGCCTTTGAGTTTGACCAGGTTTTCTAATGTTAGGTTTGCCACTTCCCGGTCAAAAGGCCCATAAGTGTCGAAATATTTCTGAATTTCTTTTCTCTCAAAAGATGAGAGATGAAAACCTTGGCGCTCTAAGATGGTTAGCAAGTCGGCCAGAGTAAACCGGTTATCGGAAGTTGTCCGTGGGCCAAAAAGAAGTTCTTCTTTTTGTTCTTTATGTTCGGTTACTAATCTTTTGAGATAATTAATGCCGGTGCCACATTAGAATTGCCGGCAGTTTCTTCTTTAGCTCTGCGCTGAGGGGGCATTCTCAAAATCCCGGATTGCTGGAAGAAATCACCGGCCAGGTAGACTTTAACTGTTTCCGCAGCATCGGGGTCGTAGTGTATCTCCACTTCCTGCCTGACTAAAGCCGGCATAACCTCGTAATAATTGCCTAGCAATTGAAAAGTGCAATCTTTGTGTATTTTGCGGGTTTCTCGATAAAGGAAAGCGTCTTTGAGTTCTTCCTCGGTTGGATAGCGCATCTTTTCCTTATGTGCCATGAATGCTTGCAGCGGTGCCGCTTTCAGCTCAGAATGCTCGCGATGCTGATACTCCAGATCCAACCAGGCCCAGAAAGCCTCATTGAGCTGCTCCAGAGTCAAAATGTTGCTGACCGGTAGTTCGGGCATAAATGAAGAACGAACATAACCAAAGAATCTTTCAATCTTGCCTTTGCCCTCCGGGCAGTAAGGACGGGCAAACATCAGCCGGATGCCTAGGTGGGCGCAAATGACTGCCAGGTGTTTGGAGGAATATATCTGGCCGTTGTCTACGTATATCTTTTTTGGCAGTCCCATCTTTTGGATGGCTTTACGCAGGCAATGTTCCAGGTTAGGGAGCTTAGCCTCAAAGAAAAACTGGGCATGGGGAATAACTCGACTACAGTCATCCAGCCAGGCCAGGAGTTGGGTTTTGATCCTCTTAGTTGGATCATTGGGATCTGGCAAATATGCGCCATACATTTGGTCTGACTGCCAGAGGTCATTGGGAAATTCTGCCTGGTATCTCTGCCAGTAGCCTTTCTCCTTCGGGATTTTTTCGGTTAGATGTTTTTGTTGAAAGATACGATGCAAAGTTGATTTTGTCAGTTTTCCCATTTCGACCACCTTTTCCTTTTCTAAAATATTAATGATCGTTCTTAACGTCCTTTGAGGAACTTCGATCTTTAAGTCGCAGGCCTTTTGGACGATCTCCTCCGGAATCACCCTGGATTTACCCCTGTCGCCTCGTCCTTTGTTTTTCAGTCCCGCGTCAAAGCCAAACTTGCGATAGCGCTTGTACCAGCTGCGGATTGTGTGTCGGCTAAGTTTGATCTCCCTGCCACTGGGCAGTTGTTGAGTTTTAGCCGCAATTGCCGCAAACAAAGTGTTTTTTTCTCCTCTTTTCAAATCTGGATCCAATAAAGGCGCAATCAACCGATAACGAAACAAGGCTTTATCATTTTGAGTCATGTTTTCTCCTCTGTTTTTAAAGTTTGCCGCCATTTTGCTTTTTTCTAACCTCCTTTCATGGCGGGTGAGACCCATTGTCCCGTTTTAAGCCCCTTCCATCAGCTCCAAATCGTGTTGATCTTAAAAAAATCAGCCAGGGGAGGTAATCTTCCTTGGCTATCAGGTGCTCAAAGTAATCCCGCAGGACAAAAATCTGATAAAGCTCCGCTTTCACATCCGCAACAGTGGCTTTAAACAAACGTTTGTCTTTCTCAAATTTCCAATCCGGCTTCATCTTGGCCAGCAGTTGCCGCACCCTCTTTAAAAGATCCGGTGCCAATTGCCGGAAAGAAGCAACCCAGCGCCGGAAAGTTTCCAGGCTGAATTCTGCAGTCTCTTGCGCCTGCCAGGTCTTTATCTGCCCGACGTCACCCAAGGCGTAAGCTTCGATTGCTGGTACCATTTCGGAAACGGTGTAATGTTTGTGGGGAAGAAGAAAGGGGGGCAACCAGTTCAAACAGAGTTTGCACTTTTTACACCGAAACCGCTGGATGGCAACACCGGCTTTTTTACGGGGATAAGTGCCGAAGCGAACGAGATCAAAACTACCGCAGTTCGGACAGCTGATAAATGCAAAGTCTATCTGGCCAAAATTCTCAAGATAGGACTTGACGTCTTTGGTCTGATGGAATAATCTTAATTCGCCTCTGTGGTTATGATGGTTTTTGTTAACACAATATTATCGTGCCACAGGGGTTTTTATTTTAGTGAATTTTATCTTGAGGAAAAACACCCCCGCTAACCCCACCGGAAAACATAGGGTATTTTATTGTTGGACAAAAGCAGGAGTTAGGGGATTATCTAATGTGGGAAGCAACAGTAACACCAGCAACATTAGGCTGAAGATCTACGCTGATACCAGTAATATTTCCCGCTGCAGCAGTGTTATTTTTAAGAACCAAAGCTAAGCCAGTCAAATCACCAGTCC
>JAHIZU010000050.1 GCA_018814265.1 Candidatus Margulisiibacteriota bacterium
AATGGTAGCAGGAAAAACAGCAATAGCGCGTCGGGTATTACCAAGTGTTCGCTTGGTCCCTAGATTTATGGCGAAATGGGCAGCGGAATCATTGATCAGTGACAATCACATTCCCGGTCAAGTTGAGCGCGCCAGAAGGATTAACCCCCAGGATGCTTTGCCAACGGACAATGGGGCAAGGCTCAGGCAAGAACTTGAGGAAGTAACAACTGGTGATCTGGCGATAACAGATAAGGAAATCGATAGAATTGTAACGGAGCGAGAAGGGCTTACTTTTGAAGTTGAGCAGAGAAAAGAAGATACCTTACGAACAGCCTTTGGCTGGCGCCTGGCAACAGCTATTGCTGGAGGAGGAGGCGAGCAGGCCGAATTGTTATTGAATAGTTCAGAAATGGGGGATTTATTTCCAGGATACAGAGTTGTTAGCTTATATAGCGAAACTCCCTTTAGCCGGATCCCTGATAGGACGATCCTCTGGCCCTTCCAGCCCCTGATCAGTATTGAACTTTGTTTAAGAAGAGTATCTCCGGATTTGCCGGGAACTGTCTATAGCCATGAATCAGGTATTGACGTGCCCACAATAAGAACTGAGCTGGGGACATTTTTAGAGGTTCTAAGAGCAGATATAATTAGAACCCGTTTTTTTTCACAGCTGACCTTTTTGGCCCAATTGGAATGCGAGGATCTGGGCCAGGCCCTTTTTCAGAGCGAGGCCAATGTTCTTTTTACTCTTTTGATCAGCAGTGTAAGATTGGGATCGATTGATCCATTAAGCGGTTATACATATAAATTTGAGGCAGAGGTTGCCAGGATCGATTGGGCTAGAGAGAATGAATTGCTGGAAGATAATTATCCCACCAACCATTTGGAAGAGCCAGCCCAGGCCAGAAGTTTTATTGAAAGTTTGACCTGGAGACCAGCCTAAGTCTATTTTGCTTCAGGAGATGGAGTAGGGGTAGTAATCACGTCCATTTTCAGGATCTCTAATTTATATTTTGATTCTTTTCCCTCACTGGTCATGCTTTTTGATTCCAATGTTTGCGTTGGCGCACCCATCACGTCCATTTTTATGATCTCTAATTTATATTTTGGTTCTTCCTTTTTTGGGGCAGGGCCGCCCATAGCAGAGGCAAAATCCCAAACTCCAAATGCCAAACTCCAAACAACGATCAATGACCAATAGCCAAATACCTGTTTCATTTTATTTCATTCCTTTCATCTACTAATATAATTTTTGGTTTAAAACCCTTTGCCTCAGATTGATCAATTTGCCCATAAGCCAGGACAATGACTTTGTCGCCTTTTTTGCCAAGTTTGGCAGCAGGCCCGCGAAGAGAAATCTCTCCCTTGTCTCCTTCGATCACATAGGTTTCAAAGCGGCTGGAATTATTAAAATTCAAAACCGCGACCTTTTCACCGGCAACCAGACCGCTGGCTTTCATTAGGCCTTTATCAATTCCTATACTGCCCTGGTAATAAAGCAGGGTATCAGTTATTTTAGCTAAATGGATTTTGGATTTAAGAACGGTGATCAACATCAGTAATATTATAGCCTAAACGGCTTATTTTTTCAATTTAACTTATTAAATAGACAATGTCTGGCTTTGCGATTTCAATATCAATATGAGATAATATTGAGCGAAAATAGACTAAAAAGGATTGCTACAGTGACAAAAAGAGCCAAATTTATTATTGTTTTGATTTTGATCCTGATGCTGGCCGCTGGTCCAGGGCTGGCAGCGACAAATGAGGCATTGGCAACCGCAGAAGCAGCAACGAAGAATTATTTGCAGGAGGTTGATGTGGTCTTTTGGCAGACCTTGCCGTTTGCTGCGCTGTGGGGACACTTTTTGGAGCGACAGCTGTCTAGCGTTGCTTTCCCTGGCTCAGCTGCGCACTGGGACGTGATCATGGTTTTTGCTACGGCGGTCTCCGCCACGAATGCCCTAATACAGGCGAGGCGTGCGGTTGAAAATGAGAGAACAGGGAATCGTAACTAAAACAGTATCTGGAAATATTGTTGAAGTAGCTTGCCAAAAAACCGAATCCTGCGCCAAGTGCGGCTTGTGTCATGAAGCGGCTGAGGGCATGTTGGCGATCGAAGCAATTAATGCTGTCGGTGCAAAATTAAATGATACAGTAGAGATTGAGATCCCCTCGGTTGAAATGATCAAAGGATCAATTGTGATTTTTCTTCTGCCAATTTTTTTTCTTATGGTGGGGTATTTAATTGGCTATAAAATTGGGCAGGAAACTTTTGGCATAATCTCGGCCTTATTATTCGCGGCCTCGAGTTTACTGGTGATCAAATGGTACGATAAGAATGCCCAGCAGAAGCAAGCCCTGCGAGCCACGATCACCAAAGTGATTTCCCCGCGTTGATTTTTATGATATAATGGTTCGGTTTTATCTTCAATGAAGACTTTTTCTCAAGGAATTCATCCAAAATATAGTAAAGGCAAGACTCGCGGGAAGGCGATCCAGGAGCTGCCTGCGCCCCAACGAGTTGTTATTCCCTTACATCAGCATACCGGCGCGGCCTGTGAGCCGCTGGTTAAGGTAGGGGACCAGGTCTTTGAAGGCCAAAAGATTGGCGAAACCTCAAAGTTTATTTCCGCGCCTGTTCACGCTTCGATCTCCGGGCTCGTTAAAAAGATCGAGCCAATGCCTCATCCCTGTGGCACAGACGTAATGTCCGTGGTGATCGAGGCTGCCCCTGTTGCAAACAGCGGCCTGCCAGCCAAAAGCTACGATTCTTTGGCTGAACTTTCTCCAGATAAGATCAGAAAAATAGTTCGGGAGGCCGGGATCGTTGGATTAGGGGGCGCGGCCTTTCCTACCCATGTTAAATTAACCCCGCCAGAAGGCAAAAAGATAGATACGATACTTGTTAATGGCTGCGAATGTGAACCCTATATTACTGCTGACCACCGGCTGATGCTGGAGAAAACCGAAGAGATCATTTTTGGGGCTAGGGCCGCGGCCATGGCAACCGGCGCGCAACGGATCATTATCGGCATTGAGAACAATAAAAAAGACGCGATCGAAAGGATGAAATCTGTTGTCAGAAAGCAAAGAGACTTTCAGTCTGCTGTGATTGTGCTGAAGACAAAGTATCCGCAGGGTGGAGAAAAAATGCTGGTCAAGGCAGTGTTAAACCGTGAGGTGCCTAGCCAAGGCTTGCCGCTTGATGTTGGAGTGGTGGTGATCAATGTTGGGACAGCCGCGGCGATCATGGAAGCGATTACCAGGGGCAGCCCGCTGACAAAACGGGTGGTTACAGTGACCGGTCCCGGGATTAAGGAGCCAAAAAATCTGCTGGTCAGGGTTGGCACGACATTTAAAGACGTGATAGATCAGTGTGGCGGTCTGACCGAAACGGCTAACAAGGTCATCATGGGCGGCCCAATGATGGGGATCTCCCAATATTCGCAGGATGTGCCGGTAGTCAAGGCAACCAGCTGTATCCTGGTCCTGACCAAAAAACAAATGATTGAGGAAAAGGTTTATCCCTGTATCAAATGCAGCCGCTGCGTTGATCATTGTCCAGTATTTTTGCTGCCCAGCCGTTTAGCCGCCTTTAGTGAAAAGGCCAAGTATGGTCAATTTGAAGACTGGGGCGGAGCAGATTGTATTGAATGCGGCTGCTGCGCTTATGTTTGTCCAGCAAAGATCCAGATCGTCCAATGGATCAAATTAGCAAAACTTAAATTGAGGCAGATGAGATGAACTATTTAATTGCGCCATCACCACACCAGAAGGCCAGCCTAACGGTTCCCGGGATGATGTTGCTGGTAATTTTTGCCTTACTGCCTGCGGCTATTGCCGGGTTCATATTTTTTGGCTTAAGAGCGTTGGGCTTGATCTTGGTTTGTGTCGCGACCGCGGTTGCTACCGAATATCTTATTAATAAGATAATGAAGAAAGAAGCAACAATTTTTGATTGGAGCGCGGTGGTGACCGGGCTGCTCCTGGCGCTTAGCGTGTCACCTTCTTTACCATATTATGCGGCAATCTTGGGCTCGATCTTTGCCATTGCGATTGGCAAGCAGCTGTTCGGCGGCCTGGGTTATAATATTTTTAACCCTGCTTTGATCGGCAGGGCGTTCCTGGCCGCGGCTTTCCCGGTCCACATAACCAGTTATGTTGCGCCCTTTTTCTGGCGGGGTGTTGAGGCTGTTTCTTCCGCAACTCCTCTGGCCTCGATGAAGTTCCAGCAGCAGTTGACCCCATATGGAAAACTTTTAGTCGGCAATATTGCTGGTTGTGTTGGCGAAACATCCGCCTTGCTGCTTCTGCTGGGTGGATTGTTCCTGCTCTGGAAAAAGGTGATTGGCTGGCGTATTCCAGTAAGCTATTTGGGTACAGCGGCGCTTTTTGGCGGGGTTTTCTGGCTGATTGATCCAGCCAAATATCCTGATCCAATATTCCATTTGTTAGCCGGCGGTTTAATGCTGGGCGCCTGGTTCATGGCAACGGATCTGGTTACCACACCCTTGACCAAGAAGGGGATGCTGGTTTTTGGAGTAGGGGCTGGGATCCTGGTCGTTGTTATCCGCCTGTTTTCCGGTTTGCCAGAAGGTGTGATGTATTCAATATTAATAATGAATGCCCTGGTGCCGTTGATCAACCGCTACACCAGGCCAAGAATTTTGGGGCGTGCTAAATGAAAAAGATAGCGAAAATGATAATTGTCTTAAGTGTGATCGGCCTTGTATCTGGCGGGGTTTTAGCTGTTGTCTATCAATGGGCCCAGCCCAAGATCATTGCCAACCAGATCAAGGAAACTGATGCCGCGGTCTTTAAGGTTTTGCCAGGGACTAAATCATATAAGAAAGCAGTTAGTGGTGACCTGACATATTTTAATTGTTTTGATAAGCAAGGCCGTAAGCTTGGGACAGCTATCCTATGTAAAGGCAATGGCTATCAGGGAGAGATCAGGTTGATGGTCGGCGTAAATAACGACTTTAGCAAATTTACCGGCATGATAGTGCTGGAGCAGTTAGAAACACCTGGCTTGGGGGCCAAGATCGCAGAGCAAAAGTTTTATGGCCAGTTCACTGGCCTGGCGACCAAGCCGCCGATCGAATATGTTAAAGCTGTTAAGCCTGAAAAGCCAAATGAGATCCAGGCAATAACCGGAGCGACAATTTCTTCGCGGGCAGTGGTGGAAATAATTAATAAATCGGTGAAGCAATGGCTGGAAACAAAGTAAAGAAAAGTTTATTTCACGAATTCATCAAAGGCTGGTGGGATGAAAACCCGGTTTTCCGGCAGTTGCTTGGCATGTGTCCAACTCTGGCAGTTACGACCTCGGCAATCAACGGTCTTTCCATGGGCTTGGCAACATCATTCGTGCTTATCTGTTCCAGCTTTATTATTTCACTCATCCGTAAATTGATCCCCAACCAGGTCAGGATAGCTTCTTACATTGTGGTTATCGCGACTTTCGTTACCATGGCTGACTTGTTCTTAAAAGGTATTTTTCCGGATATTTCCAAAGCCCTGGGACCTTTTGTGCCATTGATCGTGGTCAACTGTGTCATCCTGGGCAGGGCGGAGCTTTTTGCTTCAAAGAATAACCCGGGGAGGGCTTTTGTTGACGCCTTTGGCATGGGAGCAGGTTTTACCATCGCCTTGCTGGTTTTAGGTGCGGTCAGGGAGATATTTGGCTCAGGGACTATTTTTGGTTTCTTAAGCTTTGAGCCCTTGGTGATCATGATCCTGCCGGCTGGCGCTTTTATCACTTTGGGCCTGCTTATTGGCCTGATGAATTATCTAAAAGACATAACCAAAGCCAAGGAGCAGCCGGCTCCGGCTTGCCTGCCTGCCGGCAGGCAGGCGAGGTAAAGTAGCATGGATCTATTGATAATTTTTATATCCGCGGCTGTGGTTAATAACTTTGTCCTGAGTTACTTTTTAGGTATCTGTCCCTTTCTGGGGGTATCCAATAAGCTGGAAAAAGCCTTTAGCATGGGAGCAGCCACGACCTTTGTTATGGTCCTGGCGGCCATGGTTACCTGGCTGATCAACAATCTTATCCTGATCCCTTTTGGCTTGCCGTTCTTGCAGTATGTCTCATTCATTATTGTAATTGCTTCCCTGGTCCAGTTCGTGGAAATGTTCATTAGAAAGACCTCGCCAACGCTTTACCGCTCGCTAGGCATATTTTTGCCATTGATCACCACCAACTGCGCGATTTTAGGTTTAGCGCTGCTGTCGGCTCTCAGGGAGTACAATTTTATCCAAAGTGTTATTTTCGGGTTGGCCGCTGGTGTTGGTTTTACTCTGGCTTTGTGTATTATGGCTGGCATCCGGGAGGAGCTTGACCTGGCGCCTGTTCCTGAGCATTTTAAAGGAGCGCCGATCACACTGATCATTGCTGGTTTGTTGGCTCTAGCCTTTATGGGTTTTGCAGGGATGCTTTCAGGATGAATATTTTTCTTATAGCTTTGGTAGCCATGGGAGGCTTGGGGCTGTTTTTTGCCTCTGTTCTGGCTGTTGCTTCTGAAAAGTTAAAGGTCAAAGAAAACCCAAAAGTTTTGGCAATTGTCGAAGCCTTGCCGGGACTCAACTGCGGTGCTTGCGGCCAGGCCGGGTGCCATGATTTTGCGGAAAAAGTTGTGGCCCAGGGATCACTGGACAATTTTAGCTGCCCGCCCGGCGGAGCGGAAGTGCAGGAAGAAATGGCTGAGATCCTGGGCGTTTCTGCTGGTGTTTTGGTCAAGAAACGGGCAGTGGTGATGTGCGGCGGAGGGAAAGGCTTGTCTGTTGATCGGGCAAATTATCAGGGAATAAAGAACTGCGCT
>JAHIZU010000051.1 GCA_018814265.1 Candidatus Margulisiibacteriota bacterium
AAATCCATCAGATCGCCCAGATGATGATCTATGAATACAGCCAGCAGGCCGTTGCTCGCGGCGGCCAGGCGATCTTCTCAGATATCAATATCTACTGGGAAATACCCAAGCACTTTGAAACGGTGCCAGCCATTGGCCCTGGCGGCGAGTACACCGGCAAAACCTACGCTGATTATATAGACGAGTCTCAGCGTTTTGCCTGGGCCCTGTTCGATGTGTATAAGAAAGGTGATGGGGCAGGCCGGCCGTTCTTTTTCCCCAAGCCGCTGGTCCACATAACAGACAAATTCTTTAAGACCCCGCGCCACGAAGAATTTTTAATGCACATTTCCGAGGTCTCAACAGAAATGGGCAATACTTATTATGTTTTTGACCGCGGTGATACCGCTAAGATCTCTGAATGCTGCCGCCTGTCTTTTAAACTTGAGAAGTCAGATCTGGATGACGCCCGTGAGCCCTGGCGCATGCGCTATTCAGCTTTGCAGAACGTAACCATCAACCTGCCGCGTTTGTCTTATAAAGCCGGCGGTTCAGATGCCAAGCTTTTTGAGCTGCTTGACCAGTACCTTGATCTGTGCGCGCAGGCGCATATCCAGAAGAAGAAATTTATTGAGGAATTGCTGGCCAGCGGCCAGCGCGGCCCGCTTTCCATGCTAGCCATGAAACGCGACGGCTCGCCCTATTTACGCATGTGGCGGGTGAGTTACCTGGTCGGGATCTTAGGCTTAAACGAGATGGTCCAGGCGCATTTGGGCAAAGAGCTTCATGAAGGCAATGACGCTCTAAGGTTTGGGCTCAAAATTACTTCTCACATGAAGCTTAAGTGCGAGGAGATGTCCAAGCGGTATAAGATGCATTTTGTCCTGGAACAGACGCCGGCTGAGTCCACTGCTTATCGTTTTGCGAAACTTGACATTAAACATTTTCCCAGTTTTGCTAAAAAAGTGGTCAAAGGCAATGGCCAGGACGGCGAGATCTATTATACCAACTCAACCTATTTTAATGTTTCCCAGCCGATGAACCCGGTTGAGAGGGTCAAACAGGAAGGCTTATTCCATCCGTTGATCGATGCCGGTGCGCTAACCCACGTCTGGCTGGGTGAATCAAAACCCAGCCCGGCCTCAATTGCTAATTTTGTGACCAAGACCTTTTGCAACACCCAGAACGCGCAGATCGCTTTTTCTCCGGAATTTACTTCCTGCAACGAGTGCGGCAAGATCGTCCGCGGCTTGCGCGATACCTGTCCCTATTGCCAGTCGGAAAACATTGAAGGGATAACCAGGATCACGGGATATTTTTCCAAGATCCCTGGCTGGAATAAGGGCAAGGTCGCAGAACTTAAAGATCGCTACAGGAACGAGGAGCACTTTAATGTCAGTTAAGACGGAACCTGAGAATAAACTTCTCGGTTCCTTATTTTCGGAACCGCGACGTTCAGTCGCAGGTTCTGAAACCGAAGCAACAGATCTTTCTGTTTTTGTTCGCACCTCAACAGACGATATCGTTGCCTGGGACCGGGAAAAGATCGTGGCCGCCCTGGTCAAAGAAACCGGGCTCAACTCTGAGATCGCCTCGATCATTGCCATTGAAGTTGATAAGCAGATCCGGGCTATGGCAGTCAAGAACATTACCGCGCCGCTGGTCCGCGAACTGGTTGACGTTAAACTTTTAGAATACGGCCTGGAGGATGCCCGGCGCAAACATACCCGTTTGGGCGTTCCGGTCTATGATGTCAAAAAAATTATCTGCCACAAGAACAAAGAGAACGCCAATACGCCGCATTCACCGGAAGCCACCAACCTGACCCTGGCTGAGAACATTAAAAAAGAATACGCGTTACTTAATGTTTTTTCTTTGCCCGTGGCTGACGCCCATATGCGCGGGGACATCCATTTGCATGACCTGGGTTTTGTTGACCGGCCTTACTGCAGCGGCCAGTCGATCGAGTATCTTAAGAAGTTTGGCCTGGACCTGCCGGATGCGGCCGCCACTGCCAAGCCAGCCGAAGACGCTGACGAATTGATCTCCCACCTGGTAAAGTTTTCCACTGCCTTGCATGGCCATTTTGCCGGGGCCATTGGCTGGGATGCGGTCAATCTTTTTATCGCGCCTTATCTTGAAGGCTACGGTTTTGGCCATGTGAAAAAGCTGGCGCGCAAACTAATTACTGAATTTGCTTCGGTAGCGGTTTCCCGGGGAGGTCAGGGGTTGTTCTCTGACTTGAACATTTACTGGGAAGTGCCCAAGCACTTTGAGTCAGTGCCGGCAATTGGCCGGGGAGGCCGCTTCACCGGAAAAAATTACGCGGATTATTTGCCTGAGTCACAATCTTTTGCCCGGGCCCTGTTTGAAGTCTACCAGGAGGGTGATGGGGCAGGCCGGCCGTTCTTTTTTCCCAAGCCGCTGGTGCACATGACCGACAAGTTCTTTGCTACTCCGGGCTGTGATGAATTTCTTAGTTTGATCTCTGATGTGGCAGCGGACAAGGGTAATACCTATTTTGTTTTTGACCGCGGCGATACTGCTAAGATCTCCGAATGCTGCCGCCTGTCGTTTAAACTGGAGTATTCTGATCTTCAGGATGCTAAAGAGCCCTGGCGCATGAGATATTCCGCGATCCAGAATGTGACTGTTAACCTGCCGCGCATCGCCTATCTGGCGGAAAAAAATGACGCGCAATTATTTGAGCAGATCGAAAGAATGCTGGATGTCGCGGCCAGGGCCCATAAGGATAAAAGAGTATTTATTGAGGATTTGCTTAGGGAAGGGGCTAGTGGTCCTTTGGCCCTTTTGACCACGAACCGTGACGGAGAATCATATCTTCGTTTGCGCCGCGTTACTCACTTGATCGGTATATTGGGCTTAAATGAAATGGTCCAGTATCACCTGGGTAAGGAACTACACGCCGATAATGAGGCGCTGCGCTTTGGTTTAAAGATAGTTTCTTTTCTTAAGCTAAAATGTGAAGAGATTTCTGAGAAATACGATCTGCATTTTGTCTTGGAACAGACGCCGGCTGAATCAACTGCCTATCGCTTTGCCAAGCTGGATATGGAGCATTATCCCCAGCAGACCCGGCAGGTAGA
>JAHIZU010000052.1 GCA_018814265.1 Candidatus Margulisiibacteriota bacterium
AATCCATCTTTTCTCAGCGCGCCGAAAAATGACGGGCCGACCTTATAACCAATCGCAAAAATAAATAACGCAAATCCTACTGCCTGGAGCAATTCGTCCACTTTGATATTCATTTGCCCAATAACCAGGGCAGCTAATAGCACGCCGGCAGTAGACCCGAGGGTAAAACCATAAATTTTTATTTTGCCCACATAGTAGACAATTGCTATAGCCAGAAAAATCGCGATTTGGGGATATGTTTGGCAAATATTAACGAAAAGATCAAACATGGTTTTAACCCTCCTTATATTCTTTTTGGTATTGTTCTAATAAACCGCTGATGGCCTTCCCGATCTTGGCATAAGCTTCGTCAGGCAAATAAGCCAGAGAAACCCGTACTGACATGTTGGGCGCGTCAAAACCGCCCCCATCCATTAAAACAACCTTTTTCTCTTCAGCTAAACGCCAGACAAAGTCTATTGGCTCATGCTGTTTGACCATAAAATCAGCAAACGCTTTCCCATACCTCTGGGCCGCGAGTTTTGGAATATCTATGGTCGTGTAATAGCGCGCGTCTAATTCATGCTCAGGGCAAGGAATGCCAACGGCCTTATAAAGTGTTTCGAATCGCTGTTTAACAATTGACTGGGCTTCTTTTTTATAATCGTCCTTTTTGTCGATCAAACAGTAAAGCGAGAATAAGGTCATTAAGACCTGTTGTGGGGTTGATAAGCCTGCCGTATGGTGAAGAGCAACTGACCGGCTGTCCGCCACCATGCGGTCGATCAGCTTCATATTATCCGGATCAAGTTCAACCGTACTATAGCGCTGATGCAGTTGCTGAAGATCAGATTTAGGCAGTTGCTTGATCATCTTATCAAAAATATTGTCTTGATGCAGGCCAATAACACCGAGCCGCCAGCCAGTAGCACCGAAATATTTGGAAAAAGAATATACCAGGATGGTGTTAAGCGGCGCCACGGCAGCCAGCGACTTAAAATCATTCACAAAAGTGCCGTAAACATCATCAGTCAGCAGGATCAGATCTTTGCGCTTGGTCCTGACCAGTTCCCCTATCTTGTCCAAAGATTTCTGGTGCATGGCCACGGAGGTCGGGTTTGACGGATGGACCAAAAAGAAGGCCTTTACTTTTGGGTCTTCCAGCTTGGCGATCTCAGAATCAGGATACTGCCAGTCATCGTTCTCGTCCTGGACAATTTGCAATTCAATGAATTCATAATCGTTCAAGCGCGGGATCTCAATATAAGGAGTAAAGATCGGGGTGCCCAGGGCGATCTTATCACCCTTGTGGCTTAGTTTATTCTCCATCAAAGAAGAAAAAATATAATCCATGGCCGCGGTGCCGCCCTCGGTGGCAAAAAGGTCAAACTTGCCGCCCGGGACTTTGCCTTTGAACATTTCCTGCTCAAGATACTTATGCACGATCTGTTCACAGATGGCCAGCATGCGGTCAGGGGTCGGGTAATGGTCTCCAAGGATGGCATCAACCATCTCCAGAATAAAATCATCAGCATTGATCTTTAGCTCTTTGGTCACGTAAGCATAAGCATCTTTAAGGAAGTTAACCTCCGGGATTTGGGCATTCTGCTTTAAAAATTGCTCAAATCTTTTGGCTATCCCCTCTTTTTCCGGCGGACCACCCAAACGAGGCCGATGCGGTTTTCGCTCTGATTCACCAACCGCAAACAGACCAAACTGGAAAAACCCCTTTCGTGGGATCATTGTCACCCAGTTGGGATTGCCGCGGCCGGCATTGAGCATCATCTTCTCATCAGGCAATTTAGCCATCTTGATCAATTTGTCCTTTAACTCAAAAGGGCTCAAGGCTTCATATTTTTTTTCCTCAGCACGTGTCATAATTATTTACTCCTTTCGCTTATCTCATCGATCACAGCAACTTGGCCGTCTAAAAAGCGAACGCGCACATCATTATAATTATAGTCAAAAGAACCAAGCGGGCCAAGCACATCAACACTTTCCGGCTCGCCCAGGATCTTCTTGACCTCTGCTTCAGTCATGCCGCCTTTAATCCCGTGTTTGCCAACTTCATACAAGTGAACTATTTCGCTAACCCCTAACCCCTTATCCACTTCCTTACTACGTTTCACCCTATAAACCTTCTCAGTCACATATGTACCCCAGGGCCTTTTATGTTTTTGCGGGTTGGGCTCAAAGCGCGCGCTAAAGAATATAAGATAGTCGGCATCAAATTCCTCAAAGAACCAGTTTAACTGGTCATCTTTGGCAGCAGCTTCCCTGGCCTTTCTCACTTCGTCATACGAAAGATCAAGGATATCTTTGCCTGCTATGCCAGTAAAGCGGACCCCGTCTAATCCTTGGGGAATAATATGTTTTTTATTTTCCATCACAGCCTCTTCCTTGCAGCCCAGGCTTGAGAACAAATTTATTAGCAACAACACTAAAACCAGCGCGTATTTCCACATGTTTTTTAGGATAGTACCATTATCATCAACGCATTTCAATCAAACATTGCGGCGCTTAGAGAAAAATGCTACTATCTTTCCACTATGAAATATCTAAAATATCTTTTGCTCGCAGTCGTGGTCCTGATTATTATCTACTCATATTTTGCAACTATCGCTCCTTCGGGCCCACGGGTCAGCGTTAAAAAACATCCCGACTACAAAGAAACAACTTACTCGATCATTGATCTGAACGGCCAGACGATCAGCCTGACCACTTATCAGACAGAACTGAACAAAGGGATATTGCGCTTGCGTTCAAACTCAACCCTGCCGCTTGAACAGCAGATCGCTCTATTGTCAAAAATCCTGGTCCGGGTATTAAAAGATGAAAACAAGGCCGAGCTCCATGCCCTGTCAATTGGCAGATTGCTCTATGCCTTTGGCCAGGATAAGACAATGTCAGAAAGGCTGGCTCTGGCAGCTGAAAAATCATTGCTTTGGGATAAAACAACAGGTAAACCGGTTTCAGGGCATGAAAATAACGCTGTGGTTAAACTGGCCAACACTGCCATGATCTATCCAGAGTTAAAAGAGCTGTTTGCCAAACACGGGCTGGCCTTAGAATTTGCCAGCGCGGAAAAAGTCCTGATCAGTAATGAGCTAAAGCCTCCAGCCAAACTGCCTTATGACTGCCTGACCTGGTTCTCGATCAAATAGCTTTATTCCTCTACAGCATACCAAAGGTCGGAGCCATTCCCCTCTTCAAAACTGATGTGCATATTCCCGTTAGTGTCCAGGGCAATGGATGAATACATGCCGATGTTAGCCGTTTCGCTGCCGCTTTTTACCTCTTTGATGCTCCAGCTGCCGCCAACATAATAAGCAACCTTTAAGGCCGTAGACAAACCAGACGATGTGTAATCTTTATGATAAGAAATGAAAAGATTATTCGAGCTATCGATTGCTAAAGAAGTATAACCGCCATCGCTGCCAATGCCCGCGCCGGGAACGACCTCATCCACCCAGGCACCGGTCGCATTGGTTGTGTGTTTCAGTTCACTATCAACAGAATTGTAGTATGAAATATGAGCTTTGTTGCTGCTGTCTAATTTAAGCGATATTGATCTAAAAACTACTCCACTATCGGCCGTACCCGCACTGGACCAAGAACCAGCTGTGCCAGTACGATAATAAAGGTTGGCACCTATCTGATAGGCTATGTACACATTATTAGTAGCTTGATCAATGGCTATCGATGTCGTTGAAGGCGAGCCAGAGGCATCAGCCACTTCGGTAACCCATCCGCCTGAGGCATTGGTCGCATATTTTACATCACTGTTGGTCAGATCCCGGTAAACAATGTGAGCTTTGCCATTGCTATCAACAGCTATTGAATTAGCGTACCCAACACTGCCGCTTGAATCAACTGTTTCTTTGTTGGTCCAAGTGCTGGTGCCGTCAGCCTTGTAAGCATATTTGAGATATAAATTGGTAGTATCATAATATGCGACATGCAGGCCGTTGCTGCCATCAATGGCCATGGCAGCATCTCCAATGCCCACACTAACGATCGTTGTAGTGACCCAGCTGCCGGAAACATTGGTCGTGTACAGCAAACTGGTACTTGCGCTATGCACAATATGGACCTTGTTGTTGCTGTCCACAGCGATCGATGAGTACTGTCCGGAAGCGCCTGAATCATGAATTTCTGAAACCGTAAAATCATAAGTGCGAACTGTTGTTGTCGTGGTCGTGCCAGTCCCACCAGTTGTGGTCGTCCCTCCATTAGTTGTCGTAGTTGTTGTGTCATCACTAGTAACTGCATTGCAGCCGCTAAAGAGCATTAAACCTGCTCCCAGGAACGGGATCATCGCCAGGCCAAGCAGAATAGAAACCTTTTTATTCTTAAACAAACTCACGATTTCCCTCCTGCTTTTTTTCTAGTAAAAGTTCCTACCAGATAGGTCACCATAAAGATCGAAATAAACGGGATCCAGGTGCCCAGCGGGCTTAAGAACATGCGGTAACTTTTTTCAATGAACTGGGCTACGACCACTACGTCCAAAACAACGGCAAAGACAAAGAAAATCACAGCTGTTTCCAATGGCGTGGTGTAATTAAATTTCTTAAAGTAGATAAGAGAGACAAGGCCAAAAATGATCGGGACCAGGATGGCATGAATGATCAAAGTGTTTCCCATGGACGTGTAGGTCCTGCCGATACCAATGATCGAACCGCAAAGCGCCCAGCCGATCAAAGCGTGGATCCCGATAGTAAATGATCGCATTCTCTCGCCTCCCTACTGAAGAAAATTTTACGCTATTTACTTATTATAAGCAACACTTATTGCTTTTTTGCTTTACGCTTAGCCGCCTTGAGCATTCGCTCAAAAGCCTGATCAGCTGTCCTGCCTTCAGTAATGTTATTTTGATATAGTGCTGCGTAGCCTGTGCGATTGCGCATCTTAAAGATTTGGACCTTGCTTCTTTTCAATTCTCCCATATCAACACCTCCTAATTATTAGCAAAATACTTTTTCAACTCACCGCCTTGAGGAATCGCCAGCATCAACAGCAGCCTGGCCTTGGGCGCGTCAACCACAATCCCTTCCGCACCGGAATCAACCGCGTAGCGCACAAAACTGCCGTCAGAGCCGGCATAATCACATAATAAGGCAACCTTTGGCAGCTTTTTAGGTAAAGGCAAACGCTGGCGCTTGAGCCGGTCCGTCAGGAGAAAGGTCAGAAGCGTCCCGCATCGCGCCAACAAAAACACGTATCGCTTCATTAACTGCTACCTTCCTTTCGTTTGGACATATTATATTCTAAATTGTATAATATGTAAAAAGGTGCGGGCTAAAATATGAAAGACCATCTCTGGATAAAGATATTGTTCGCTTATGTCGGGGTAGTGGAATTCGCAGTTGGCCTGCCTTTTTTGCTCCTGCCAGGCCCGGTTTTCTCCCTGGCCGGCATCCCGCTAATTGACCGTTTGGAATTTGTGCAGTTTCCAGCCCTCTTGATCATGGTCTTTGGCCTGATGATGCTAAACATTGCCCGCGACCCGGTCAGGCACCAGCAATTGATCATTTATTGCTGCCTATTCAAGGCGGCTTTTATCTATGTAGTGGTTTTTAATTGGTTAACAAAGGGCTTGCCGCTGCTCTGGCTGTTATTTGCATCTTTAGACGCGATTTATCTGATCGGCTTTATTATTGCTTACCTTAAACTAAAGCAGCCCTCAAGCACCTAATGAACAAGAATAAACGAGCCAGGACCAAAATAATCTGCACCCTGGGCCCTTCATCCAGCAGCCAGGCTGTTTTACGCAAGATGATGCAGGCCGGCATGGATGTGGTGCGCCTAAACTTCTCCCATGGCAGTGCTGAACACCGTTTGCAACGGATAAAAACCGTCAGGGAATTAAACAAAAAGCACCGCCGCGCGATCAAGATCCTGGGAGATCTGGAAGGCTTTCGCATCCGCATTGGCCGGCTTAAGCATCCGGTTGCCCTGCGCAAAAATGACACGATCTGGCTAACCCAGGCCAATATTATTGGTGCTGGCCACACCCTGCCCTTTGACTACACTGGAAATCTAAAGGTTATCAAGAACGGGCACTTAATATATATTGATGACGGCAATATCTGTTTACAGGTAACTGGCCGCAAGAAGGATGCCTTAAGAACCCGGGTGATTGCAGCCAGCCTGCTTAAAGACCATAAGGGAATTAATATCCCAGAAGCAAAGTTAGAGTTTTCCGGATTGACCAATAAAGACAGACGTAATCTTGCTTTTGCGCTCGAGCATCAGCTTGATTATGTGGCCCAGTCATTTGTCCGCTCAAAAGAAGATATCCTGCAGATCAAAAAACTGCTAACCGGCAGCAAGATCAAGATCATTGCCAAGATCGAGAATCGCGAAGGCATTAAGAATATCGATGAGATAATTGAGGTCAGTGACGGCATTATGATCGCCCGGGGTGACATGGGCATCTCTATTCCTATTTATGAAGTCCCGCTGGTCCAGAAAAAGATCATTAAGAAATGCAACAAAGCCAAGAAATTCGTTATTACCGCTACTCAAATGCTGGAAAGCATGACAGAGAATCCTCGCCCCACCCGGGCTGAAGTAGCTGATGTGGCCAATGCTGTGTTGGACGGAACCGATTATGTGATGCTTTCCGGCGAAACCGCAGTCGGCAAATACCCATCAGAAACTGTCCTCATGATGGACCAGATCATTAAGTTTACTGAGCAGCAGGGCTGAGCAGCTTGTGAATCGATTTTGCAGCTAACTTTCCATCACCCATTGCGGAAATAACAGTGGCAGCGCCGCGAACAATATCGCCCCCAGCGTAGACTCCGGGAATTGAAGTTGCCCCATCTTCGGTGATGATTACGCCGCCCCATTTTTCGGTCTTAAGATCAGGAGTGCGGTGCGGGATCAAGGGATTTGGAGAATTTCCGATCGCTACAACCACAGTATCAACTGATATGTCATAAATCTCGCCTTCAACTGGCACAGGCCGGCGCCGACCAGACGCATCCGGCTCGCCCAGCTTCATCTGCTGGCAATGGGCAGAACAGACCCAACCCTGTTCATCAGCAGTATATTTCAGCGGCAGGGTCAGGATCTTAAAGATTATGCCCTCTTCTACTGCTCGAGCAATCTCTTCTTTTCTAGCCGGCATCTCATCCTGGGTGCGGCGATAAAGAATAATAACTTCTTC
>JAHIZU010000053.1 GCA_018814265.1 Candidatus Margulisiibacteriota bacterium
CCGGGCCAAAGGTGAGGAGGAGGTCAAGAAGTGGGAAGACGTTTATAAGCCGACCCCGGTCGTGGCGCCTTTAAATGGTTTTGTTATCCAGCGGTCGGTCGAACCAGGGCAATCAGTTGCAACAGGTGACCCGATCCTGGTCATGGCGGATTATCTGATCGTTAACGCCCAGGTCGACGAGACCGATATCGGCAAGATAAAGATCGGCCAGCCGGTCAACATTGAATTGGACGCTTATCTGGGCCAGGAGATCCCAGGCCGGGTAGAGCATATTGCCTACGAATCACAGACGATCAATAACGTTAATATCTATGAGGTTAAAGTCGTGCCCGGCAGGGTGCCGGCTTTTTTCCGCGCCGGCATGAGCGCCACGGTCAATTTTATCCTGTCAGAGCAAAAGGATGTGCTGGTCCTGCCGCTTAACGCGGTCAAAAAGGCCGGCAACCAGACTTATGTCTTTATCCAGAAGCAACAGGGAAAGAAGCCTGAGCCGCTGCAGATCAAGGCCGGGCTGGAGAACTCTTTAAATGTTGAAGTGGTCAGCGGGGTAAAGCAGGGGGATGAGGTGGTTATCCCAACGGTCAAAATGATAGAACAGCTCAATTCGCGCTTTGAGCACAGGCGCGGTCCGGTCAATCCTTTGCAGAAAAAGAGCAACGACTGATGTCGCTGATCGAGCTCAAGAAAGTTAAGAAGACCTACCTGATCGGCGGCGAGATCCCGGTCCACGCGCTGCGCGGTGTCAATTTGTCTATTGAGCCCGGCGAATTCGTGGCTATTATGGGCCCATCCGGTTCCGGCAAGTCAACGCTCCTGGCAGTCCTTGGCTTGTTGGATAAGGCTGACAGCGGCGAATACCGCTTGCTGGGCAAGGATCTTTCTAAACTGCAGGAACACGATTACGCCAGCCTGCGCAACCGTTTCTTTGGTTTTGTGTTCCAGACCTTCAATCTCCTGCCAAAATTGAACGTCAAAGATAATGTTATCCTGCCTTTTATTTACTCTGACCAAACAGATGGGAATAAACGCCAACATGCGCTCGAGATACTGAACAAGGTTGGTCTGAGCGATCGCCTGAAGCACCGACCCAATCAATTGTCCGGCGGCCAGCAGCAGCGGGTGGCTCTGGTCCGCGCTCTGGTCAATGATCCTTTGGTCATCCTGGCTGATGAGCCCACCGGGAATCTCGATTCAAAATCTTCCCAGGAGATCATGGAATTGCTTAAGCAGCTCAACGAGCAGGGCAATACCATTATCATGGTCACGCATGAACATGATATTGCCGCTTATGCCAACCGCGTGCTGACCATCCATGACGGCCAGATCATCAAAGATGAAAAGCAGGGGAAACCGGTCAAGACTAAAGCGCCGGAACTCTTGCCGGAAGATAAGAAGAAAAGGCGCTGGTGCTGTTTGGCCGGGTTCAAGAATTACACTTATGAGGCTTATCTTTCTATCGTGAATAATAAATTGCGCTCTGTTCTGTCCATCCTTGGTGTGATGATCGGCGTGGCCGCGGTCATTGCCATGCTGGCCCTGGGTACCGGCGCCAAACGTAGCATGGAGGAAACACTCTCTTCGCTGGGCACAAATCTTTTGATGGTCAGGGCGCCGTACCGTTCAAGAGGCATCTCGATGGGGACTTCCGGCCCGACCAGGTTCACCTTTGGGGACCTGGAGGCATTGAAGCGGATCGAAGGCGTTGAATATGCTGTGCCGTATGTTTCGGGCCGCGGGCAGGCCGTTTACCAGAACCGCAACTGGAGTACCAGTGTCACCGGCACGAGTGTTGATTATTTAGGGCTGCGTAACGTGCAAATAGATACCGGTCGTTTTTTTACCGCTGCTGAGGCCAACGCCAAGGCCAAGGTCGTGCTTTTGGGTAAGACCGTTGCCAAGGAACTGTTTAGCGACCAAAACCCTGTGGGGCAGTCGATCAGGATCAACCGCATAAGTTTTAACGTTATCGGCCTCCTGCCCGAACAGGGCGCAGCTGGCTGGCGCAATCTGGATGACCAGATCATGATGCCGGTCAAGACCGCGATGTTTCGTCTGACCGGAGAGGATTACATTAATTATTTTGAGGTCAAGGTCAATAACCTTGATAATATGGCGTATGTTTCTGATCAGGTCGTGACCGAGCTGATGCGGCTGCACCGCCTGCCCGAATCGCAAAGGCAGTCCATTGATGTCATGAACATGGCTGAGATCCAGGCTGCCGCTGGAGCCTTGATCTCAACTTTGTCTTATCTCCTGGGAGCGGTCGCGGCGGTTAGCTTGCTGGTCGGCGGCATTGGCATCATGAACATCATGCTAGTCATGGTCATGGAGCGCACGCACGAGATCGGTTTGAGGAAAGCGCTTGGCGCGCAAAAGAGCGATATTTTGATCCAGTTCCTGGTCGAGGCTGTGCTGATCTGTTTGTTTGGCGGAGTTATCGGGATCGGTTTCGGTAGTCTGATCTCCTGGGCGCTTTCCGTCTTTGCCCAGTGGAATGTCTATATTTCGACCGGTTCGATAATTTTAGCATTTACATTTTCTGTTTTAGTTGGTA
>JAHIZU010000054.1 GCA_018814265.1 Candidatus Margulisiibacteriota bacterium
AGCCTTGGAGAAATTATTAAAAAAAGATCTTTCTGCAGGGAACAAAGCACTGGTTTTGCGTGAACTTAAAAGTAAATATAACATCTTACTGCTGGGGTCCTGGAAGCGCAAACGATATTTGAAGTGGCTATATTACATGCTTCGGAGTAAAATATCATTAAGATGAGATTTGGAATTTGTTTGTATCTTGTATCTTGTTTCTTGGTTATTACTTCAATGGCGAATGCCATTGAAGTTAATGGTTATTATGAAAACCTCTTTGTTGGCGGCGCTAAAAGGGATGGCGGCGGGCTGGTCGGTGACCTGAGCAGGCTCCGGCTTCGGCTTGATGCTAAAATTGCTGATAATGTTAACCTGCATTTAGAACCAGAATATGATTTTTTGATCAAATCAGACAATCTGCCAATATCTTCTGTCTCCGGCCTGGATCAGCTGACTTGGGATCGCGCTTATCTTAAGCTGGCGTTTCCTTTGGCAGATATTACTGTTGGGCAACAGCGTATTGCCTGGGGCGCGGGTTATCTTTGGAATCCAACTGATGTTTTTAATCCTTTTACCCTATCTTTTGCTGTTGATGAGGACGAGGAAAGTGAGCCCCAAGCCGTAAGGGTTGAAGTGCCTATGGGCGAGGCTGGCGGGCTTGATACTTATGTTGAAACAAATAAGGCTTGGTTGAGCGCTGCCAAAGGCATTCGCTTCCATTCCAATCTGGGGCTGTATGATTTTTCTTTAAGTTACGTTGACCGGGGCGCCGGCGCTTTTCAGCTGGGAGCTGACACGACTGGTGAGTTGTTTGGTTTGGGCGTGCGAAGCGAAGTGGCTCTGATTTCTCCGGCCGCGGCCAACCGGTATATTCAGTCAGTTTTGGGTGGGAATTATACTTTTGAGAATGGCTGGGGCCTGGATATGGAATATTATTTTAATGGGTTGGGCGTCAAGAACAAGGACAATTATGACTGGACAAATCTTTTGGCTGGTAACATCTCACAGCTTGGCATGGATTATTTTTATTTCGCGGCTTACAAGGCTCTGGATGAAATAACTAATATTAGATTTTCTCTGCTGCTAAATGCTGACGACCTTAGCCGCATTTATTACCCGACTTTTTCCCGCAACATTTTTCAAAACTTTGATTTGAGCCTTGAGGCCATGTTGACTGGCGGGGATACGGGCAGCGAATTTAAACCTACCTTAACCCAGGATACTACAGGGTTAATGGGCAGTAATCTGATTTTATTAAGGTTCCGCTACAGCTTCTAGCACTGAGCAGAGTCGAAGTGCTAGGCAAAAGTGCTGAAGGATGAAGCGTCCCAGTTGGTGGGATTATACTTGTGATATTCCGGTTCGTGGCCCTCGATGAAAGCGTTGACCATCCTGGTTAGCCTGTTAAGTTCTTGGCCGCCAATATTTTCCGCCAGTTTTGGTTTGCCTGTCCTGATATCAACGATGGTAATGCCGATATCGCTGATGATTTTGATATCTTCAGAATAAACCCTGCCTCCCTCCACCCGCCAGGCGTAAAGCGCGGGGTTGCGCCGGTCTTCCAAGCCAATAATGAACAGGTATTTCTGGTGGTGCGCCAGGTCTTGCGCTGAGGGAATGGGTATTCCCTTGGGGTGGGTGTGATAAACCCCCAGGTATTCCAGCTTATTCTTGACCAGAAAACTGTAAGCGCGTTCAATGTCTTCAGAGGTCAAGCCAAAGGTTTCCGTGCGCTCTTGGCTGACTTTATTGGCAATGGGCAGTACTCCCAGGATAGTGTTTTCCCTGCCGCCCAGGATGCCGCCTGTCTCCTGCGGATAGCAGGACTGAGCCTGCTTCATTATTATATTGTATTGGTGCTCAGTAATTCTAAACATTTGCGTACAATTATAACATATATTATAATAGTCTCTTGTTAAACAAAAAGAAAGAGAGGGAATAATAATGGAATTCTGGATTATCTTTGTCGGTGTGCTGGGGTTGGTTTACGCTTTGTATCTTTTCTGGGGGATTGTCAGGATAGAGGTAAAATCTGAGCGAATGAACGAGATCGCTAATTCCATTCATCAGGGAGCGATGACTTACCTGAGGCGCCAGTACTTGAGCCTTTCAGTTTTTATGGCGATAGTTTTTATCGCTATTTTTGTTTTCATTGGACTGCCAGTCGCTCTTGCTTATATTTCCGGCTGTCTCTTTTCCATGCTGGCTGGCTTTATTGGCATGAGCGCGGCCACCAAGGCCAATGTTAGAACTGCTGCGGCGGCCGCGACTTACAATCAGGGCAAATCATTGGGCATAGCCTTTAAGGGTGGATCGGTCATGGGCATGTCGATCGCCAGTTTAGGCATCATTGGTTTGGGCCTGATCTGGTGGCTGATCCCGGATCTTAAGACCAAGGCCTTAGTTGTTTCTGGCTTTTCCATGGGCGCTTCTTCAATTGCCTTGTTCGCCAGGGTTGGCGGAGGGATCTTCACCAAATCCGCTGATGTTGGCGCTGACCTGGTTGGCAAAGTTGAAGCCGGTATTCCTGAGGATGATCCTCGCAATCCAGCTGTTATTGCGGATAATGTCGGGGATAACGTTGGAGATGTGGCGGGCATGGGGGCAGACCTTTTCGAATCATACGTTGGCTCCGTTGTGGCCGCGATTGCTTTAGGCGTGTTAATGGCGAACTCAACCTTGAATTGGATGATTTTACCTTTGGTGCTGATCGTGGCTGGGGCCATTGCTTCCTTTATCGGCACGATATTTATTGACCTTGTTCAGGATGCTGATCCAGGGGCGGCCTTGAATTATGCTACTTATGTCTCTGGCGCAATTTTCATTGTGGCTTCATTTTTTATTGTTAACTGGCTCTTGCCAGGCAACCTCGGCGTCTTTTGGGCTATCCTTTCCGGGATCTTAGTTGGCGTGGCCATTGGCAAATTTTCAGAATACTACACTTCCGGCAAAACCGTTAAAGAACTGGCTAAGTCATGCGAAACAGGGGCAGCTACTAATATTATCAGCGGCCTGGCTGTTGGCATGAGAAGCACGGCTTTGCCGATCCTGGCCATTTGTGTCGCTCTGTTGATCTCCTATCATTTTGTCGGTCTTTATGGCGTGGCGATCGCTGCGGGGGGTATGTTGGGGACCATTGGCATAATTATGTCGGTTGACGCTTATGGCCCGATCGCTGACAATGCCGGCGGGATCGTGACTATGGCTAATCTGCCGCCAGAAGCCAGAAAGATCACGGACAAGCTTGATTCTTTAGGCAATACCACAGCTGCTATTGGCAAAGGTTTTGCCATTGGCTCGGCAACCCTGACTGCCTTAGCCTTGTTTGCCGCTTATACCCAAACTGTAGGCATTACCAGTATCAATTTACTTGAGATCACCGTGGTGGTAGGTTTCTTCATTGGCGCGTTAATGCCATTTATTTTCTCTGCCTTGACCATGCAGGCAGTTGGCCGGGCAGCTTATGCCATGGTGGCGGAAGTGCGCCGCCAGTTCAAGGAGATAACGGGCTTAATGGAAGGTAAAGCCAAACCGGATATCGAACGTTGCGTTGATATTTCGACTAAATCAGCGCTTAAAGAAATGGTGATCCCCGGCGCCATGGCATTGATCGTGCCGATCTTGGTTGGTTTATTGCTAGGCCCCACAGCCCTGGGTGGATTCTTAGCTGGGGCTTTAGGCACAGGCGTTCTTTTAGCTATTATGATGTCTAATAGCGGCGGCGCCTGGGATAATGCTAAGAAATTGATTGAGGACGGCTACTTAGGCGGGAAGGGAACCCCGATCCATGCTGCCGCTGTAGTAGGCGATACCGTGGGCGATCCTTTTAAAGATACCTCAGGCCCCTCAATTAACATTTTGTTAAAGTTAATGTCTATTGTTTCTTTGGTTTTCGGGCCGGTGATCGCCAAGTTTTATCCGGTGATCATGTTGGCCCTGCATATAAAATGAAACGGGCCCATATTTACTACTCTGGCTTTGTCCAGGGGGTGGGCTTTCGATTTACAGCTGCTGATCTAGCGTTTCGCAACAAGATATTAGGCCAGGTTAAGAATTTGGCGGACGGCAGAGTGGAACTGGTAGCTGAAGCAGAAGAATCGGACCTCAAACGCTTCCTGGCTGAGATCGAAACCGCGCTGTCCTCAGCTATTAGGCAGAAAAATCTTTCCTGGGAGCCGGCTACCGGGCAGTTCACTGATTTTCAAATCAGTTATTGAGGCTATTGCTGTTATTGGTGTAGGTTTGGTAAACAATGCTTGAGATCTGATTGATCAATTCTCTGGCCTTTTTATTTTTTTCTATGCCATAGGTGAAGATCGACAGGATGTAAGTTCCAGCTGGAGAGTAAATAACGCCGACATCATTAAGCACGCCGTCTAGATTCCCGGTTTTATTGGCGATCTTAACGCCGCGCGGCACGCCGCGCCACAAACCCCAGCGATAGCGCTGGTTTTTCATGTAATTGAGCATTTGTTCAGATGATTCCGGGCCAAAACCTTTTTTGCGCTGGATCATGGCTATGAGATAGGCCATGTCAGCAGGCGAGGTTAGGTTGGCGGCCTCGCTGGTCGGCTCATTGAGCATGGTGTCATCAATAACTCGCGTGGTTCTTAGACTGAGCTTGTCGTTAAGATAATTATTGATCGTTTTACAGCCCAGCTGATCCACAACCATTTTTGTGGCGGTATTATCAGAGAGAACGATCATTAATCTAATGAGATTCCTGATCGAATACTCCCGGTCAGCCGGCATCCAGCGCAGCACGCCGGAGCCGGGCAATTTGTCTGTTTCTTTAAAGACAATTTTTTTGTCCAGATCCAGGGCGCCAACCTCTGCCAGATGGTAGGCTGTGGCCATGACCGGCACTTTAGCGACGGAAGCGGCGGGAAATTTCCAGCGGCCGTTAACTTGCAGTTCCCGGTTGGTTTCCAGATCCAGGAAACAAAAACCAACCTTGCCTTGATACGATTCAACCAGCGGGCGCAGCTTTTTATCAAGCTCAAAGAGTTTGGTTGTGGTGAATTCGGCAAAAGAGCCGGTTGCCAGGATAAAGGTGAGCATAATGATGTTAGTAATTCGCGACATAATATTCACTTAGCTTTCGCTGGTAGAGTGATCGTAAACGTTGTCCCTTTTTCAGGGATGCTTTCCGCGGTTAGGGTTCCCCCGTGGTTTTTAACAATTATATTATGGCAGATCGATAGGCCAAAGCCCATTCTTTCTTTTACTTTGCCAAATTTTGTGGTATAAAAAGGCTCAAATATTTTTGGCAGATTTTCTTTTGATATGCCGCTTCCCGTATCTTCTATTTCTATTTTTACGTGTCCGTTTTGGGGTTGCAAACGAATTGCAAGCTTGCCGCCTTTCTCGATCATCGCGTCATAGGCGTTGGTAAAAAGGTTGATAAAGACCCGTTCCAATTCATCCCTGTCTCCCATAATTGGGGGGGCAGGGTTTAAGTCTTTGATTATCCTAATGTCTTTTCTGAATGGCATGAAGCGAAGCGCGCTTTCGATCGGTTCCGCTATGTTTACTTCTTTTGGTTCATATTTCGGCGTTTGGCTCAGAGTTCGCATTGTCCCCACGACTTTTTCGATCTGGTCAGACCTGTCTGATATAAGTTCAGCTGATTCCTTGATCTTTGCCGGGCAGTCCGGCTCATCTTTAATTCTTTTTGCCCTTGAAACAATGACTGCCAGGGGATTTCTGATCTCATGCGCGACCTCGGAGATTATGCGCCCCAGGGAGGAGAGGTGTTGCGCGCGCTCCAGCTGCCTTTCCGCCTCAAATAGCTTTTGCTGGTTTTCTTCAAATTCTCTTTTGATCTTCTCGTAAGGCCGGATACGATCAAAGACCGCTATAGTCATCGCCATGATCGTTCTGAATAATGTGATATCTTTTTGGTCGTAGGGGTCTTCGGAAATTTTCGGCCCAAGCAGGATCGCGCCCTCAGGTCCTTCAGACGAATTTAGCGGGATTATCAGTCCCTCTTTTGTTTGGGCAATATCGTTTGTGGAGGAAGCCTTACTGGCTGGCAATGATTCAACCTTCTTGATCTTAATGGTTCTCTTTAATTCATCTGTGATGACCTCAAAGGCCTTTTCCTTTTCTAATACCGGGACCAGCTTTTGGGCAATATTGTTCACCAGCTTGTTCGGGTCATACCAGCCGGTGATCCATTTTTCCTCCAGTGGTGTCTGGATGAATTCCCTCAAACGATGGGCGGCAAAAGCCCAGAAAAGGCCCAATGCGGAATTAACGGCTATTTGAAGAATAAGATTCATCGGCGTGAGATTCAACAAAATAAAAGATGAGACCAATGAGATCCCAATTATGCCATATGCGACGCTGCGTGAAATCACCATCCTGATGTCCATGAGCTCATGTTTGGTGATCGTGTAAGTGATAATGATTCCCGAAATAACGTTAAATAAATTATCAATAGGGGGTGTTTTTATGCTGAAAGAAAATAAAAGATAAAATGTGCCGCCGGTTACTAAAATGATAAACGCTAAAAATAAATAGATGAGTTGCATTTGTAACGCACCTTTATTTTCTTTCATCGAAACATATAATTTAAATAATCCAAGCGTAGCGCAAATGGCGTAAAAAATATTAAATAAATACCAGCCAAAATATGGAACTGCGACATACCTAAAACCTATTTGATTTGAAACTCCAATCCTGAAAAATGGAGTAAAATTTGAAATAAATAAAACAAATGAGCAAAGATAAAATAATAATAAAACTTTTTTCGAAATATTATTGGTATAAGTGTTGATAAAATCCGCAAACAAAGCGGGAGTAAAAATCGCAAAAGAAAACAATAGATAATCTGATAGCAGAGCAAAATCATAAGATTTGGTTATCGTTTGCAAAAAGCAAGAAAAAGCCCAGACTGCCACAAAGAGACAGAAGACGCTATAAACAATATTTCGTCTTTTTGTTGGATTATGTAAAAAAACAATGCATGCCAATAGCAGGTTTGTCGCGGAAGCGGATAAGGTTGAAAAAGTGTAAATATTGAAATCCATATCAGGTTTTAATTGAAATCCCCTGCAGATGCGATGTTCTTTCCCATAGATAATTTAATCCGCCGTAAGGGCCTCCCGTTAGTCGAACCCCTCCATGGGTCGGCAAATATTCAGAGAATTCAATATGTTTGGAATTTATTCTTATCATCCCGGCGTTGTCAATTCCATTAATAAATCTTTCGATATAATCATTGTTATTGCACCATATCGAAGTCCTTAAACCAAAGGGGCTTGAATTGATCAAGTCGCATATGTTTTGAAATATTTCATCATCTTTGCTCCCCGATACGTTTACTATGGTTAATAAAGGAAAGAACGCTTCTTCGCTATATAGTTTCATCTTATGTAGGTTTTGAAAGGCATCGAGATAAATTATGGTCGGCTCTAAATAATGGCCCTTGGGATCTTCTTCGCCCAAATTATTAATTCTCTTTCCGCCGCGGACTAATTTTGCCCCCCGATCGATAGCGTCCCGAAGAAAAACATTAAACTTTTCAATGTTCCCAACCGGGCTAAGGACCGTTTCATCTGAAAATTGTGGTAGAAGAGAATGGTTTTCTGTCCGTTTTAAAGCCTCATCCAAAAATATTTTTGCATATTTTGAATGAATTAGTGCGGTTCTGGGCAGCATGCATACCTGCGACGAGCCGATAAAACCATCAAGAAACGAATCAGCGGCCCGAGTTATATTTGCTTCATCCCAAACAATTAAAGAATCATTTCCCGAAAGCTCTAGAATTACTTTCTTGTTTTTCGCAAAAGCTTTGGCTCCAAACTCAATGCCGCTTGAAGAATTACCGAAATAAAGGATATCTCTAATCAATTCGTTTTCCAACCATTCTTCTAGTATTTCTTTTGAATCCCCGACTATTACATTTACCACGCCTGTTATGTTTGTGTGTTCAAATATTATTTTGTCGATGATTTGCCAGATATGCAGTACTGCGATAGGAAATTTAAAGGGCGGCTTAATAACTAGAGTATTGCCGGCGAGCAAGGCGAATAAGGCCAAAAAAGAACTGCTCACAGGCGCGTTCTTGGGCAGAACCACGCCTAGAACACCATCAGGCTTTCTATATAATATAATAGTCTCTTTTGCAATTTCGTTATTTATTCTTTTGATAATCTGTTCTTCATAGAAGCTCAGAGTTCTTTCGGAAAAGGCATTTAACATTTCTTTAAATTCCCAACGAGCAATTGTTGGCGGTAGCCCTTCCATCATCATTAAGTTTATTATTTCATTTCCTCTTTCTTCAATAGCATCCCTGATGGCGATTAACAAATTCTTTCTAAACCCAACATCCAATCCTTTAAATACTTTGAAAGCTGCGAATGCAGCATCAATTGCTTTTGCGTTCATTTCGCTGTCGGCGATTGAATATATTGCTGAAATGTACTCAGATGCATCAGATACTTTAATCCCGCTTTTCAACTCGTGTATTTTCGATAAGACAATCTTAGGGCGTTGCATTAGCTTTTCCTGATTTGGGAAATATTCATATTTGCCAGTATCGATTAATTGGCTATTAATAAGAAGGTTATATTTTGCTATTGACATCAGATTAAATTATAATTTAATAGGATATGGAAGTCAAAGCGCACGGAATTATCATTCGGAGAGCTTTTCCCGAAGAGATTGATATATTATTTAGAATAGAAGAGAACGCCTGGCAGGGGAAGGCCGCGACTAAAGAAATGCTCCTGGCAAGGATGGAAGTGTTTCCTGAAGGAGTATACTGCGCCGTCAAAGAAGGAAGGATCCAGGGATTCGCGGTAAATCAAATCATCAAGCATGCTAGGTTTGATCAAGGCAATCTAACTTGGGCATTATTAACTGATAATGGCTTTATGCGCAAATCTCATGACTATAATGGAGATGCTCTCTACGGGGTCAGTATCAGCGTACCGCCTTATGTGGATGATAAGGAAGTCGCATTGAAATTATATGAGCATGG
>JAHIZU010000055.1 GCA_018814265.1 Candidatus Margulisiibacteriota bacterium
GCTCTACCAACTGAGCTACCAGGTCGCGTTGAAATAAAATCATACAGAAATTTTGACTTTTTTTCAAGTCCAAATTTCCGCAACAAACTTTATACCCCGCGAGCCAATGTTTGCGGGATAAATTTCCTGGCAACCTGGATCAACTCATCAAATTCTTCTTTTAGATAAGGCTTGAGACCGCGCAGCGAATCATCCCAGGCATTCTCAGCGACAAATTGCTGAAGCACGAACTTTTTCGCGCCACTCAAGTATTCCGCGATCTCAGCCACATCCTGATTGTCTAATAATGTAGGCACGACCGTGGTCCTGAACTCATAGGGCAAGCCGCAAGCCCTGATCAGCTCAATACTTTGCTTGATCTTATTCAGATCGATCTTGACTCCAGCAAGTTTTTCATAGCGTTCATCCAGCGGCGCTTTGATATCCATGGCCAGGTAATCCACCAGCCGCTGATCAATGATCTTTTTCAGGCAATTCGGGTCTGCCCCGTTAGTATCGAGCTTGATGGCAAAACCCAATTGTTTGATGCGCTGCAGAAATTCGAACAGCCCGGCATTTACATGCAGGCAGGGCTCGCCGCCGGTCAAACAAATGCCGTCAATAAAATCCCGATGCTCCTGCAAAAAGTTTTCAATGCGCGACAGCGGGATCGTCTCATAGTTTTGGGGGCTTTCAACCAAACCGGCATTATGGCAAAAGGGACAGCGAAAATTACACCTGGGCAAAAAAAGAGTTGAAACAACCTTGCCATCCCAATCAATAAAGGAGGTTTCGATGAAGCCCTTTATCACCAAAGACATGCTTAAGCATTCCCTTGTTTTTGACCATTCTCTTTCTGGTTATTTTGAGCTGCACTCTGATTAATATTGCCCTCTTGATCAAGGATCAAAACAGCAGCCGCCACCACTGTGGTCCAGCCTCCCCTTTGGCCAATAGCACTTTGTGTGATATTAGTGGTTTTGACGATCGCGTTAGACAATTTCCATTGCTCCTGGCGCTCATCCCAGCTGGAATCATCGTCAAAGGTAATGCCTAAAGTTGTGGCTAGCATCTGGGCCGCCAGATCCTCAGCGTAATCCCCAGCCTCCTCATCAGTTGCGCCGCAAGCATGATGCTCGCTCAGGTAACCGTAAGAATTGCTGTCAGAGGGGATGGCCATGCCAACCGAAGCGGAGATCAAACGGTGGGATTCATCTGTCTGGTTGCGGGCCATAACAATAAAAGTGATCTCGCCAGGTTTAAGAAGTTTTAAGCCCTGGTCTTTTGAAATAAGCTTACAGCCCGGCGGAAAAATACTGGAAACATGAACATAATTGACTGCCATGATCCCGGCATCGCGCAAGGCCATCTCAAAGGAGGCCAGTTTTTCTCTGTGTCTGCCGACACCTTTGGTTAAAAATATTTTACTTGGCACCAACAAGCTCATTGAGCGTAATATTAACTTATTATTATAAAAAAAGCTAGAGCTTGCGGGAAAATATTTTTAATTTTTAAACCATCGGCTGAAGCGCCATATCATTACTAAGCCAAACCGCCGACCCCATCTTTCTAAGCGCGGCGGTGTCCCGTAAACAAATGGCCGGTAATAAGACACGCTATCGTAGGCTTCTTCTGCTCCGCCCCGCTGGCCGCAATAGCCGCTGGCCATTACTTCCTGGCCAACCAGACGTTGATCCAATTTTGTCACTTAGCTCACCCCCTTTTTTGATGAAAAGAAATATATTTTGGAAAAGTGATCTGGATCGCTTTACCCTCGATCAAGGCGTCCACAACTTTTTTCCTGCCGGAATAAAGCAGCCGCTGCACTGTGGGCCGCGAGATCCCCATCCTTCTGCCGGCAGCCACCTGCTCCAACTCTTCCCGATCACACAAACGCATGGCTTCAACTTCGTCGCCTTTAAGATCTGCGATCTGCAGCGCGGTACGCGGCACGCCCCGGGGACTGAAAAAATGGTCCCTGACATACGGGCTTAAATAGCGTGACTTTCTTGGCCTAACCATGCGGCCGCCTGCTCTGGTCATCCGGTCTTCTGATAATCTGATATTCCATTATGGGCATATGCTCATAATAAAGGATAAAAGATATTTTGTCAAGCACTATTTAAATGGTAGAATATTATTGATGAAAATTGGCATTGATATTGATAACGTTATCGCCGATACTTTTGCGGACCTGATACCGCACTACAATCAATTCATGGGCAGGGAAGAAACCCCGCAGGAAGTCATCGAAACCATGCGCCGCCGCAAATTTAAAATGATGCACTACTTTTTTGTCTCCTGGCGTAAGCAAGTCATGACCAAGATCAGCCTGATCAAAGGCGCAGCAGAAACCATCAAGCATTGGCACGGGGATCATCACATTAAACTTGTCACCAGCCGTTGGCCAATATTTAATCGTCAAACCCGCTGGTGGTTAAACCAGCATGGCATCCCCTATCATGAGTTACATTATGTTAAAGAAAAGACCAAATATAAAAAAGCTGCTAATTGCTCCTTATTCATTGAGGATAACCTTGATGAATGCAAGATCCTGGCCAATTATTGCGAACGGGTTCTTTTGTTCGACCAACC
>JAHIZU010000056.1 GCA_018814265.1 Candidatus Margulisiibacteriota bacterium
ACGCCTAATTTTTTCAGTTCAGGAAGTCGAGGAATAATGGCTGCAAAAGTGCCTTGCGGGGTAAAGGTCCCCACATGCAGTTCGTAAATAATCATTTCAGCAAGCGGAATTCCCGGCCAAGCCCCATCGCCCCAGTTAAAACCTGACTGATCAATTACTTGGGAAGGCCCATGCACACCCTTGGGTTGATAAAAAGACGCAGGGTCAGGCAACCGCTTGGAATCATTAACTAGATAATAATAAAGCGTCCCAGGAGGAATTTTAGAAAGCCTAAGCCGCCAGTAACCGCCTGCTGATTTCTGCAGCGGAATAATCCGCTCTTGTGGGGAAACAATCTTTAAGGCAACTTGGTTTAATAGAGGGGCCCAGAGCGAAAACTCACAGCAATCATTGCCGAGGTATTTTGCTCCAACCCTGGCCAAGCCGCGTTGATTAATGGACAGTCTTAAAAACCTCTTGCTCTCGCGGAGAAAGCGCCACGAAGTTTTTGTCGCCCTTTTTCTGGTAAATGATCTTGCCTTCGTGAGCCAACCAACCCAAGGCCTGAAAAGTTATTTCGCTTTTCTCCTTGATCACTTTCGGCAGCATCGCCAAATTAGTTTCGCCTTTTTTCCCCAAGGCCAGCCAGACTTTTCCCGCGGTTTGTCCAATTTGTTCTTGCATGTTTTCCTCCTTATTACAACCGAAAAGAATTCTAATCTTCCGTCATGACAAAGTCAAGCTCTTTTGCTCATCGCCCGGGCGTAGAGTGCTTCATAATGTTTGGCCGAAGCTCCCCACGAATAATCATAGTCCATGACCTTCTCAACCAATTTTTTCCAGAGCGCCTTCTTTTTATAAACAGCCAGGGCGCGTTTGACCGCATCCAGCAAGGCGGCTGAACTGTATTCTTGAAAAACAAAGCCATCGCCTTCCCCTGTCTTACTGATAAAATCATGCACTGTGTCAGCCAAGCCGCCGGTTTTACGCACGATCGGGACCGTGCCGTATTTAAAGCTGATCAGCTGCCCCAGTCCGCAGGGCTCATAGCGCGAGGGCATCAGGAACATGTCTGAGCCAGCATAGATCAGCTGGGCCAGCATGGCATCAAACTTAAGATTGGCACCAATGTAATCTGGGTATTTTTGCTTGGCCTGCTTTAGCAGCTCATGATACTGGGGATCGCCGGCGCCCAAAACAACAAACTGGCATTTTAGTTCCATGATTTCGTCCAGCGCGCCGGCCAAAATATCCAGGCCCTTCTGGTCAGCCAGGCGCGTTATCATGCCGATCACCGGGGTTTGTTTTTTTTGCGGCAGGCCGTTCTGCTTTTGCAGGGCAGCCTTGTTCGCGGCCTTGCCCAAGAGCGAACCCGCAGAATAGCGCTGAGGAATATTTTTGTCAGTTGCCGGATTCCAAACATCGTAATCCAGGCCATTGACAATTCCGTAAACATCCTGGCTGCGGTGACGGATTAAACCGTTCAGCCCATGGCCATATTCTTCGGTCTGGATCTCTTTGGCATAGGTTTGTGAAACAGTATTAATAACATCCGCGTAAACAAAGCCTGCTTTGGTCAGGGCTATTTTACCCCAAAATTCCAGCTTGTCGGAAGAAAACTGGTCCCAGCCCAGCCCGGTAGCCGACAGCTTTTCTTTAGGGAACAACCCCAGATACCCCATATTATGGATTGAATAAACAACCCCGGTCCGACTAAAGATCGGCTCACTGCCAAGCTTAACGTAAGCTGCGATCAAGGCCGATTGCCAGTCGTTGCAATGAATAATTTCCGGCGTCCAATTCAATGCTTTGAGCAGCCGGGGCGTTGCCTGGCAAAAGGCCGCAAACCTTTCTAGATTATCTTCATAATCAACACCTTTTACCTGGTACAATTCGTCACGACCGCCGAAATATTTTTCGTTCTCGTAAAAATAAACTGTGACTTCGGAATCCGGGATCTTTCCTTCCCAGATCTCTTCCGACATTTTCCTTAGCCCATATTTCTGGGGGTCAACTTTTTTATAGCGCGGCATGAATACCCGGATATCATGCCCAAGCTCCTTCAGCGCCTTGGGCAGGGCTCCGGCCACATCCGCCAGGCCGCCGGTCTTTGCGAATGGGACAACTTCTGAGGAAACTATTAATATCTTCATTTTACCCCTCCTTGATTGCCTCGATAATTTTTTGGTATTTATCCAAAAGCAAGTGGGCGCGTTTCTCAGTCCTGGCTTCAGCATATAAATGGATCTCCGGCCGAACGGTTTCCGGCAGGATCAGGGCCCACTCCCCATCCTGCCAGAACTTCAGCCCGTCGATCATTTCGATCTTTTCGGTTTTCCTCAATTTATCAATCGCCAGGCGCATCACCAATCCCTTTTGCTCCTGGGAACAGGGAATGGTCCTTTTAGCGATCCGGATCGGCGGGATCTCGGCCGCCAGGTCGGAAAGTTTTACCTTTTCCCTGGCCAGGAACTCGATCAACTTACAGACAGAATACATGCCGTCAAAACAGGGCATGAAATCAGGAAAGATATAGCCGCCCTGGTTCTCTCCCAGAAAGACTGCCTTGCCTTCCTCCGCCACTTCCATCATTCCCCGGATACTATTTTTGGTCCTGACGACTCTCCCTTTGTAT
>JAHIZU010000057.1 GCA_018814265.1 Candidatus Margulisiibacteriota bacterium
TATATTTTCTCATATACAATCTCCCTTATCAGCTAATATACCAAATTAATAACTACTTCTCAACTGGATAGAACCCGCAATCAGGCAGCAATTTTGGCTTTTCAAAATAATCCACCAATGGATAATTACGGCAAACACTTGGTCGCCAGAAGTAATTGCCGCATCTGCCATCAGGCTGAACATGTTTACAGGTAAAAACCAGATAGTGGTTCTCTTGATCGATCCGTAAGAGTATAAAATCAAAAAGCCAGGTTATCCATTTGACAGCCAGCCGAGCGAACATTTTACTGCCCAGCTGCCGGGGAGTTATTTTAAGATAAATTTCTTTGCAGCAACTGCCGCATTTTTTGCAGGCACCTTCCAGCTGCCATTTATTCCTAAAAAGCGATCTCTTTGAGAAGTTGGTCAACAGGTTATCAAGCAGGACAAAACAGAGGATAAAACGCTTCAAAGGTCTCATAGTAAATGTCTGCGGAACTTGACCTCTTCCCTGGCAAGCAAATACATGATACTGCCAAAGACCAGAAAGAAACCCATGACCAAGCGCAGGGTCATAACTTCTCCCAGAAACAAGACAGCTAAAACAACTGTAAAAGCCGTATAAACCGGCGCGACCATGCTGCCTTCTGCCGTAGGAAGGAACTTGAAGGGCTTGGAAAAAGCTAGCTGAGCCCCAGTACCTAGTATCCCAACTAACAATAGTAATCCCCATTGCCTGGCGTCAGGAACAACAAAACGTCCGGGCAAAAGGGCCAGCGAAAACAAGGCTGCTCCCACCATTTGGGCAAGAGTGATCATCCAGGAAGAATCAGTCTTCCGCAATTCCCTGATCGATGCCACCGCCACTCCGCCAAAAACCGCAGCAGCTAAAGCCATAAAATAGCCAATATCGATCTTGCCAAAACGCGGCTCCAGGATCAGAAACATCCCGCCAAAAGCCAGCAGCAAAACAAAGAGCGAATCAAGGTTCGGACGCTCTTTGACAATGATCACAGAGAATAAAATGGCGAACACAGGATAGGCATTAGCCAGCATGGCTGCGCTGCTTAAAGGGATGCGGGAAATTGCCGTAAAATATAACAAGACCGCAAAACCGCCAAACAAACCGCGAACCATCAGCATATTGAGATTTCTGATCCTCAGCCTGCCCTTAAAAACAAAAAGCAGTACTGCGCCAAGCAGCAGGATACTGATGATCGCCCTGATAAAAAGTATCTCCGCGCCTGACAGGTTCACGGATAAGACCTTGACTAAAAAGGCCATTAAGGCAAACATCAAAGAAGCTAGCAGTGTGGTTGCCTGGGCTTTGACTGATTGGGAGCGCATTATTATTTTGACTTCTTTTCCTTTTTAAAAGCTTTGATGATGGCAACCAAACCAAACACCCCAACAGCAAAAACACCATTCAGGATGCCGCGTAAAGCTATTTTAGTGGAATCAGGTGTCGAGACAAATTTTGCCCCCTCTTTAGTTATCTCAATATAACCAACTGGTTTGCTCTCCACATGTAAACCAGCGCCTCCTCTGCCGTCGGAAACCGAAACTGTGGCCACAGGAATGATTGTCCGATCTTCGATCTTTATCGGGTCGCCAAAAACAGTTTTGACATTAGCGGTCTTTTCGACCTTCTCAGTAACATCTTTCAAGACCTCATGAATATCGATCTCTTTTTTCCTTCGCTTAATAGGCTTTTTCATGATTAGATTACTCCCTTTTAAGACTTAATACTCGGGTAAAACTTTTGGTTTCTTACCAAAATTAGCTTCGTAGATAGCCGAATAAGCATCTTTCCCACCGATAAAAAGCATGGTCAAGGGCATAACTTTTTTAGCCAGGTCCGTCATCTGCCTGGTAATATTCTGGATATCCCATTGGGCGTGCTTATCCTCACGCAACCTGGACATGTGATACAGCTCCCGGCCATTAACTTTGACCAAAACCCGTTTGCAATGGGCGTTGGTTAACACGTACTGAGCAGCCAGGGGGAAACTGCCAGAGATCTTCTCAAAGGCTTTATTGGTGATGTTTATGACCCGATTGAATTTCTTATCCAGACCAGCTTTAACGATCGCTTCCGGGATCAGCACCCCAAGCCCCGGCTCATAAGCCTGGCTGGTAATGGAAGCCATGCGGTGCCGTTTTAACTGACCAAAACAAGCAGCAGAAACAACCAGGTCAAAAGTTAGATCAACATATTCAAATTCCCGGTGCGGCCGGTCATAGAGCTCAGCGTATTTAAAACAAGTCTTGATCAATTCCTTCTTTTCTTCTTCGCTCATGGCTTTGGCTTGTTTTAAGCATTTTTTATACGGTAAATTTGTTGAGGTGTGAAGCAGCGCGGCGATCGTTTTGTTGTCCGCGTCTTTAGAATGCTCGACCAGCTCTACGGCCTTCTTGGCCTTTTTAGGTTGGGTCCAAAACCTCTCGTTCTGGGCCTTAAGCTCGGAAAAAGTTTTTTGATCGTATTCATTGGCCCCGGCAAAAAGAATGATCGAAGGCGCGATCGGCTCAACCAGCTTATACATTTCTGAACCTATCTGCCGCACCTCAAATAAGGGATGAGAAGCAAAACGCCGAAAGAGAAATTCCAGGTTCCTGGCATTGATGGTCTGCCCCAGCTGACCCTCGGTGGCCAGCGAAGTCACATAACGCGCATCTTCCGGTTCGATCTTGTTTTCAACCAACTCATGATAAAAGTCATTCTGTTTTTTGATCGTGGCAGTAAAATCTTTTTCCAGATCAGAACCCTTGATCTCCTCTGGAACCACAAAATCATTACCCAGCTTTTGGTAGCGCTGGGACTTTTCTGTGTAGGCGCAAAGACGAAATTTCTCAATCTCTTCCA
>JAHIZU010000058.1 GCA_018814265.1 Candidatus Margulisiibacteriota bacterium
CCACTGTTTCTGGAGCGGACTTTGGCAGAAGCAGGCAAACGATTTCTCCTTTACTGGTTTCCAGTACGGCATATAATTTTTCCGGCATTGGTGGTTTTCCTCCCATGGCCAAGACTAAACTTGTTGCCATCAAACTTAATATGGACGCGGATAATAGTTTCTTTAACATATCTATATTTTATCAGTAGAAAGGCAAACAATCAAATCTGGGGTTAGGGGAGTTATGGCTTTTAAGGCCTTTAAGGGAATAAGGGCTTTTAGGATCGTAGGAGGAAAAAGGAAAGGGCTATTTCCCCTATCCCTTCTTTTTCCTATAAGCCTTGTCTATCTTAAAAGCCTTTCTTTCCCTAAAAGCCAGAAAGGCCTTAACAACCCTAAATAGAGATCACGAAGATGCAAAGTGTGTTATAATGGACGAACATTTTTTGAAAGGAAGTGCAAAATGATAGTAGAAAGATCAGAGTTCAAAGGCCGGCCCATGTTGGTGATCAAGAATAATGATGATGACAAATATCCTTTTTCTTTTGGATTGTCAAAAGCTAAAAAGATAGTGGAAAACATCGAAGAGATCAAAAGGTTTGTGGCGGAAAACGACAAGCCGGCTGGAGAATAATTTAGCCGAAGCTGTTTTATTTTCTTTCGTGGGCGTAAAAATCTATCAAATAGGGATCTGTGCTGTGGGGCTCCCAACCAGGATTGATCACCCGAAAATCGTCCGGCCCAAAAATGATCGGTTCGGTAAATCTGAATATGTGCGAAATAATCACTGTCCCAGGAGTAGTTCCTGCTAGTTTATCTCTCATTAGATCAGGAAAATCCTGGCTAAAGGGTTGAAAGAGAAAGAGAACCTGGAACGGGGCGAGGTCTGTATAAAGAAAATCTTCATGCCTGAAGGCAACATTTTCAATTTCAAATGCTTGTCTGATCGTCTCAGCCTCAGTTAATAGCCGCTGGTCAAGCTCAAAGCCGGTGACTCTGGCAAAATGCATGGCCGCGGCAAAACAGGTCAACCCAAGCCCTGAGCCCAGATCACCAAAGTGATTTTCCGGTTGCAGGTCGAGGTCTTCGATGGTCTTTAAGAACAGCTTGGCTGGAGTGGCGGCGTATTCTGCTTTGCGCCGCGCTGCGGTGCTAAAACACAGCCAGTCGCCTTTAGAAAAGTTTCTGGCTAATCCTTTGGGAGCGACTTTGCGTTCGGCTCGCTGGACAGCTTTTTCGATCCGCAGCAGCTGGTTCATCCTGCCTGTTGTGCCAAGTATTCTCATATCTTATTTTCGCTAAGTCAGCAAGGAAATTTCAAGGCAGGGGGTAAGGGCCGGAAGCTATTTTTTTGTAAAATTAGTGTTATAATTAACTTGAGGTGATATAAATGGAAGAACAAAAAATTCCCATTGAGATCGATAATCAGACTGCCGGCGGAGTTTACAGTAATGTGGCGGTTATTTCCCATAGCGAGAACGAGTTCACGCTCGATTTTATCTTTGCCCAGCCGCCCAAAGGCAAGGTCAATGCCCGGGTGATCACGTCTCCCTCCCATGCCAAGCGGTTACTTAAAGCCTTGCAGAATAATATTGAGATGTTTGAGAAGAAGTTTGGCGCCATTAAAGAGGCTCCGGAACCACCTAAGATGGGAATTGAGTTTTCAAAGAATTAATCCGAGGGATAAGGGATATATGAAGCTTTATATAGTCCGCCACGGTGAAGCAGCCCCCAAAAATGTTGATTCTGAGAGGCATTTAAACGAAAATGGCATGATCGAAGTCTCAGAGATGGCCGCGTTCTTTAACTGCGCCGGGATAAAAGTTGATGAGATCTGGCACAGCACCAAGGAACGGGCCAGACGAACAGCCGTTATTATTGCCGAAGCTGTGCCGCATGCCAATCTTGTTGAGCGGGCAGGGCTGGCGCCAGAGGATCCAGTTGCCAACCTAGCTGATGAGATCAATCAGCTTCATGAAGACATTATCATAGTCGGGCATTTGCCCTTTTTGGCGCTCCTGGTTTCGCACTTACTGCTCGGAGCTGAAAATGGCCAGATTGTAAACTTTCGGTCTGCTGCCGCGGTTTGTCTGGAAAAGTGGGAATCTGGCTGGTCGCTCAGCTGGATGATGGATCCTGAGATCCTGGGTAAGTGTATCGCGAAATAATAGGGTTTAGTGCCAGTCCGCTTTACTGACCTTTCGCTGTTTCTTTTTCTCGGACCGCAGTTTTTTCTGTTGCAGCACCTTTTCCTTGGCGCGTTTGGAGCGTTTGCGCTTTTGTCTTCTGATTTTTTCTATCTTTTTCTGCTGCTCGGATTTGATTCTAAGGACTTGGGTTTCAAGCTTTTCTGTTAACAGCCGCCAGGCCAGGAAGCGATTAAGGGCTTGGGAGCGCTCGCGGGACATTTTGACTTCGATACCGCTGGGGAGATGTTTTACATAAACACAGCTTGAGGATTTATTGACCTTTTGGCCGCCGGGACCGCCTGAGCGGATAAATTTTTCGATAATGTCTTTGTCTTTGATCCCTAAGCGCTTTAGCCGTTCGCTGAACTCTCGCAACATGCTTCTATTATACATTATTTGTCTTGACAAAAAACAACAGAGTGCTAAAATCAAACCAAGTTCAGGCAGATCTAAAAGGAGGTGAAATACGTACTTAGTCAACTGCCTGGATAGAGCTATTTTAGCAGTAGTTTGAGCGTTTTTAAATATCTTAAAGGAAACAAGGACACTTTGAGATCAAGATAGCGCAAATAACGAAACTAAAGTCCCGACGTAAAGTCGGGATCCCGATTTCGAATAGAACATCGGGACAGCAAAAAATAGACTAAGGAGAATATATATGAACAAATTATTTTTATTGTTTTTAGTTCTTGCGATGACTGTCGCGGTTGCTGCGCAAGCTTCCGCGCAGATCGTCTTCAAGGACGTTCCAGAAGATCACTGGGCTGCGTCATCAGTGTACGATCTGGTAAAACTTGGTGTTACCAAGGGTTATCCGGACGGCACCTTCCGCGGCAAGAACATGATTACCCGGTATGAAACGGCTGTCTTCCTGGCCAAATTAGCCAAAGTTGTTGGCGCCGGCGCTGGAGTCAAGGCAGACATCGCTTCTTTGAAAAATGAAGTAGCTGCTTTGAAGCGTGGCGGCGTGGCAGGCGGCTTGCCTCTGTCCGGCGGCTATTCAGCCAGCTGGCAGTTTGGCAACCTTTTGGCAGAAGCGGGAGGCATTCGCGGCGCAGTTGCCAGTTACAGATTAAAGCTCTCCTCAACCCACGACATGGGCGAAGGAGCCAGCGTTAAGATCAATCTGGATACTATGGACTATGGTTATTTCAATGATGGTCAGACCACCACTGGTGGTATTTTGGCTACCGAGCTTTTGGATGTCGAATCCAAACTAAAGCTCAATCTAGCGGCTTTTGGCCTGGCCGATCCGGTAGACTTGAAAGTGGCTGTTGGTCCTGGCAACAAGCAGCATGTGCCTGTTGCGGCTGATCCTCTGCCCAGCGAAGTTGGAGTTACCTATATGCGGCCGTCTACGGGAGTTTCTGGCGCCACTACACTGTGGGGCGCTGATGTTTCCGGCGGCTACACAGCTTTAGGTCATGCAACTTCTGGCAGAGTTACCGCTAGCGAGATCAGCGGAACTGTTGGCTATGCTTTCGAAGGCGTTCCTGTTGTGGACAAATTCGAATTAGTGGGCACGGGTCATTATGTTTCCTCTGGCATGTTCTCGTCTTCCTCCAGGGATATGCGAGCGACCATTGCGATGGCTGCTCCTCTTGGAGAAAAGATCGAAGCCGGCGGAACGCTAGCTCTGGGCGGCACTCAAAGTAAGAACTTGATGGTTGCTGGGTCTCTGGCGTTGAATGACGTTTGGGATACAGGGACCGTCGCAGTGATCCGCGCTTCCAAGATCGGTTCAGAATTCATTAATTCATCTTTTTCAGCGGCTGAGTTTGATTTTGCTGGTTTTGACAGCTTCAGCCGTCCGCTGGCGAATGGAACCGTTAACCTTGGCGGTGAGGTGGTGCAAGCCGTATCAGATGATATCAAATTGGTTGGTAAGGGAGATCTGAGACTGCAGTCAGATTATAAGTATGAGTCCCCCAATGGCAGGTTAACTGCTCAAGGTGGGATTTTGTACGCGGTTGCTCCCAATACAACCTTGGATGCCAGCTATCGCATCCATCAGGATAAAGCAACCAATGATACTTCTGACATAGCAGCTTTAGGGCTGTTGTATTCGTTCTAATTGGCTGTTGGGTGAGTTTAAGAGAAGGCCCTGGCGGAAACGCGAGGGCCTTCTTATTTTAATCCTCACCCCGATTATTGGTTAATTGATTGTTGTGAGGTTTGTGCCCCCTCTCCATTACAAATGGAGAGGGGGCAAGTCTGTGATCAAAGGGGAAGAAAAAAAGCATCACAAAACTAAGAGACTAACCCTTCTCCATCTCCGATGGAGAAGGGCATAAAAGATAAAGTGAGCAATTGTTTAGAAAATTGGGATGAGGTAAAAGAAGGGATGGGGTGAGGATAAAATGATTATCGGAAAAAAAATAATCCATTATAGTGAAATTGACTCGACCAATGATGAGGCAAAGCGCTTGATCAGCAAAGGCGCTGGGGAAGGCACGGTGATCATTGCTGATGCGCAATCCAAGGGTCGCGGCAAACCAGGCTTTGGCTGGTTTTCTCCGCCTGGAGTGGGCCTTTATCTTTCGGCGATCGTTAAACCATATAAAAACCCCAAGGAACTTGTACTGATCACTGCGATCGGCGCCAGTTCGGTTGTTAGCCTGATTAGCCAGCTTTGTGGCCTGGAAGCGAAAATTAAACTGCCCAACGACGTGATCTTGAATAACAAAAAAATTTGCGGCGTGCTGGTTGAGCGGGTGGTTACTGGCCAGCTGATCATTGGCATTGGCTTTAATGTTAATAATCAGCCCGGCTCGTTTCCAGAAGACATAATAAACACAGCCACTTCCTTGCGCATTGCTACCAACAATGAATATGATCTCCAGCTTGTGCGAGACAAGCTGCTCAATGAGCTGGATAGAGAGTATCTTGCTTATTTAACGGAAATTTGATACCATCTCTGCTATCCCGACGTTCCGACTTTGTCGGAAGCCGGGATCCCGAAACACATTAAAATATAATAATAAGGAGATCGGGATGCCAATTAGAGGAATTAGAGGGGCAACCACAGTTGAAAAAAACGCCAAAGCCGAGATCCTGGCCGCGACCAAGGAGCTTTTGACCGAGATCCAGCGCGTTAATGAGCTGCAAATCGAGGACATTGCCTCAATAGTTTTTACCGTGACCCAGGACTTGGACGCGGAATTTCCCGCGGCCGCTGCCAGAGAAATGGGCTGGCAAATAACCCCATTGCTGTGCAATCTTGAGATCAATGTGCCTGGCAGCTTGCCCAAGTGTATCCGGGTCCTCCTGCATGTTAACAGCCAAAAACCCCAGGTTGAGATCAAACATAGCTACTTAAGAGCCGCTGTTGGTTTAAGGAGGTAGGCAGCTGATGATCATTATCATGAAGCCGAATGCCAGTGATGAGCAGATCAATCAGGTTGTTGAAAAATTAAAACAGCACGGCTTTGGCATTCATCTTTCTAAAGGCGTTGAGCGCACGGTTATTGGCGCGATCGGCGATAAGACAGCTATCGAGCTTCAAACCATCCAAATGCTGCCCGGTGTTTCCGAGATCGTGCCGATCAGAAAACCGTATAAGCTGGTCAGCCGTGAATTTAATGACAAAGACACAGTAGTTAAGATCAGTAAGGATCTGGCCATTGGGGCGGATCAAAAGATCGCGATCATTGCTGGGCCTTGTTCCGTGGAAAGCAAGGCAGGAATTTTAGAGATCGCGGAAGCAGTTAAAAAAGCTGGTGCCGTGGCCTTGCGGGGCGGGGCGTTTAAACCGCGAACTTCTCCTTATGCTTTTCAAGGGTTGGGTGAAGAGGGGCTGAAATACTTGGCTGCGGCCAGGAAAAAGACCGGCTTGCCGATCGTGACAGAAGTGATGGATACCAGAGAGGTTGACCTGGTGGCCAAGTACGCGGACATCTTGCAGATTGGCGCGCGCAACATGCAGAACTTCAATTTGCTTAAAGAGGTTGGCAAAACAAAAAAACCAGTTATTTTAAAGCGTGGCCCTGGCTCAACTATTACAGATCTATTAATGTCGGCCGAATATATTCTTTCCGAAGGCAATAAAAAGGTCATTTTATGTGAACGAGGGATCAAGACCTTTGAGCCAGCCACCCGCAACACCCTGGACCTTAATGCCGTGCCGGTGATCAAGAAGCTGTCTCACCTGCCGGTTATTGTTGACCCCAGCCATGGCACTGGAGAGTGGGACCTGGTGCCAGCCATGGCCAAAGCCAGTATTGCCGCAGGAGCGGATGGTTTACTCATCGAGGTCCATCCCCGACCTGAGGAAGCATTTTCTGATGGGGCCCAATCATTAAAACCAGATACTTTTGCCGGATTAATGAAGGAATTACAACAGGTGGCTCGGGCTATCGGGCGGCAAATTTAGCCAGCAATTCCTTAACTTCTTACAGCCCCTTTCCCTCAAGAGCAGAAATAGCTACAGCTGGTTGATATTTAAGCAGGAGTTCTTTCGGCACTTTATTGTCCAGACAATCAATTTTATTGAAAATTGTTATTATTGGCTTGGTTACTGCGCCCAATTCTTCCAAGACCGCATAGACCGCGCTGATCTGATGTTCAAAATTTGGGTGGGAGAGGTCGACAACATGCAGCAGCAAGTCCGCCTCAGTTACTTCTTCCAGTGTTGCCCGGAAAGCCGCCACCAGCTGGTGGGGAAGTTTTTGGATAAAGCCGACAGTGTCGGTGATTAGGACCATTTGTTCGCCCGGCAGTTGCAGCCGCCGGACCGTGGTATCCAGCGTGGCGAAAAGCTTATCTTCGACCAGGACGCCGGCGCTGGTCAAAGCATTGAGCAATGTTGATTTCCCTGAATTAGTGTAGCCGACCAGGGCCGCGATGGGTAACTGGCTTTTTTTTCTTTTATCCCGGCGCAGCGCGCGATCTTTTCTGACTTTTTCGATCTCTTTGTTAAGCTCGGAGATCCTTTTTCTGATCCGTCGCCTGTCAGATTCCAGTTTTGTCTCTCCCGGACCCCTGGTGCCGATACCGCCGCCTAACCGTGACATATGTATCCCCTGGCCGGACAAGCGGGTCAGGAGGAATACTGACTGCGCCAGCTCGACCTGCAGGTTGCCTTCGCGGCTGCGGGCGTGCTGGGCAAAGATGTCTAAGATCAGTTCTGTGCGGTCAACAACTTTTACGCCTAAATCGTTTTCCAGGTTCCTTTCCTGGGAAGCAGAGAGCTCTGCATCAAAAATAACCAGGTTGGCGTCCCGAGCAGCTACCAGGGCCTGCAGCTCAGCTAGTTTACCCTTACCAATAAAATGCCTTAGATCAGGCCTGGGCCGTTTTTGGCTGAGTATGCCAACGACCAGTGCCTTTGCTGTATCAGCCAGTCTGGCTAGTTCTGCTAACGATTCGCGCAGGGGAACCCCCGGCTGATTTTGCAGCTCAACGCTGACCAGGATCGATTTTTCCAGTCGGTAAACCATGATCAATCTTCCTCTTACATAATTATAGCATGTATGTTATAATTTTCGCAGATTATGACCGAGGAAGTAAGAAAAATACTGGTGGTTGATGACGAGCCTGACGTTGCCTCGATGCTGACATTGTTGTTAACATCGCAAGGCTACGCGGTGATTTCCGCTGGCGACGGCCAGGAGGCCTTGGAAAAGGCCAGGACCGGTCGGCCGGATTTGATCCTGCTGGATATCATGCTGCCTAAAATGGATGGCTATAAAGTTGCCCGCATGCTCAAATTTGATGAAAAATTTCGCCATATCCCGATCATTATGCTGACGGCCAAGATCCAGGATAAAGACCGTGCCATGGGGTTAGAAATGGGGGCCGATGCTTATGTCAGCAAGCCCTTTAATACGCCTGAGCTTTTAACCCTGATAAAAGATACTTTAGCCAACAAGAAAAAGTAAAGGGTAGGCAATGGTTGATAAAAGTAAGTCCTTGCGGGAAAGTTTAATTAAGAGCGGGCTGCTCTCGGAGGAACAGATCAAGACCGCGATCGAAGAAGGCCGCTCAGCCGGCACCACGCTGATCAAGAGCATCCTCAAACGAAATTTAGTTGATGAAAAAGCCCTGATCGCTTTTCTGGAAAAAGAAATGGACATTCCCCGCGTTGATCTCTCCAGTTATCTGGTTGATAAGAAAGTCATTAATCTGGTGCCGTTTCCCACTGCCAACAAATATAAAATAATGCCCTTGTTTAAGGTTGGCGATGTTTTAACTGTTGCCACGGTGGATCCCTTTGATATTCTTGCCTTAGATGAGATCAGGACCAAGAGCAGGTGTGATATTGAACCGATGGTGGCTTCCTTAAGCGATATTGACAGCGCCCTTAACCAGTATTATGGCGTTTCCGGGTCAGTTGATGATTTGCTCAAGAACATTGGACCGCTGGAAGGGGGAGCCCCGCCTGTTCCCTCTGGCGTGCCGGTTGAGGAAGCCCCGATCGTTAAATTGGTTAACCTCCTGGTCATGCGGGCGGCTAAGGAAAAAGCTTCTGATATCCATATTGAGCCGACGGAAAGCCAAGTGAGAGTCCGTTATCGCATTGACGGTATTATGCAGGATGTTACCAACGCGCCGACTTTTTTGCATTCCTCGATCATTACCCGCATCAAGGTTTTGGCCAGGATGGATATTGCTGAATCACGGGTGCCCCAGGACGGGCGTTTTGAGTTAAAGACCGAAGAAAAAGCCATCGATGTCCGGGTGTCTTCATATCCCACGATCTACGGCGAATCCCTGGTGCTGCGGCTGCTGGACAAGAGCAACGTGCTGTTTGGCCTGGAAGAGCTGGGTTTATCGCACGAAAATCTTAAAATCTTTGAGGAAATTATCAAGCGGCCCTATGGGATTATCCTGGTAACCGGGCCAACTGGCTCGGGCAAAACCACCACGCTTTATGCTACCTTGAACCATATTGTTAAACCAGACTTAAACATTATGACTGTTGAGGACCCGGTTGAATACGAATTGGCCGGGATACGCCAGTCGCAGATCAATCCCAAGGCTGGTTTAGAATACACCAATGCTCTTAGGTCGATCCTGAGGCAGGATCCGGACGTGATCCTGGTGGGTGAGGTGCGCGACCTGCAAACTGCCAGGGTAGCCATCCAGGCGGCCTTGACCGGCCACCTGGTCTTTTCCACCCTGCACACAAATGACGCGGCCGGCAGCTTGACCCGTTTACTGGACATGGGGATCGAGCCGTTTTTGGCGGCGTCTTCAGTGGCCGCGGCTATTGCCCAGCGGCTGGTCAGGACGATCTGTCCGCGCTGCAAGGTTGCCTACACCCCGCCTAAAGAGGCTTTGGACGGCAGCGGGCTTGATGCCAGCCAGGGGCATAAATTCTATAAAGGCAAAGGCTGCAAGAATTGCCATAACTCTGGCTACAGAGGACGGACCGGTATTTTTGAGATCTTGACCGTTAATAACGAGATCCGTGACTTGATACTTGCCAAGGCTTCGGACGCGGCAATAAAGCAGGCAGCGCTCAGGGCGGGCATGAAAACTTTACGCAGCGACGGCCTAGCAAAGGTTTTAGCCGGCAAAACTACCATTGATGAAGTAATGAGGGTGACTCAGCTTGACCAACTTTAATTTTAAAGCCCGCGACCGCTACGGTGTGGCAACCGAAGGAGTTATGGAGGCGGCTGATTCCAAGTCCGTGGCCCTGCGGCTGGAAAAGATGGGCTACACTCCGGTGACGATCTCAGCGAAGGATACAGGCGGGCTTGTAGAAAAGATCGCAGACTGGCTGGCTTCCTGGCAAAAAGTCAAACAGGATGAGTTGATCGTCTTTAGCCGGCAGCTGGCTTCGATCCTTGAGGCTGGGGTACCTTTGACCGAAGGCCTGGAGGCTGTCCAGGAGCAGATAAAAAACAAGAGATTTCGCGACGTTGTTGTTGCGGTAAAAAGAGATATCGAAGGCGGCACGACGTTTTCAGACGCTTTAGAAAAGTACCAGAAGATTTTTTCCTCTTTAATTATTAACATGGTCAGGGCGGGAGAGAAGGCTGGGATCCTGGGGACGGAGCTGGACCGTGTTTCCCAGCTGTTGGAAAAAGATCTGGAGACATCTGAGAAAATAAAAACCGCCATTCGTTATCCGCTGATCGTGGTTGCCTCGTTGGTCATTGCCTTTGTGGTCCTGACGGTCTTTGTTATTCCGCGCTTTGTCAGCTTTTTCAGCGCCTTTGAGGCTGAACTGCCTTTGCCGACCAGGATATTGATCGGCATCAACCATGTTGTCCAGAACTATTGGGGTTGGATCATTGGGGCGGCCCTTATTTTAGCTTATGGAATTAAGACCGCGCTTGATACGGAGCGGGGGCGGTATTCCTGGGATCGTTTGGTGCTGTCTACGCCTGTTTTTGGCCCGCTTTTTTCTAAGATATTTCTTTCACGCTTCGCGCGTGTTATGTCCGCCATGTTAAAAAGCGGCATCCCGATCCTGGACGCTTTGAGCATCACCGCAGCCACTGTTAATAACCTGGTGATCTCGCGGGTGATCCTGGATATTCGGGACGAGGTTTCCCAGGGCAAGAGCCTGACCGAGCCGATGAAAGGCAGCCGCATCTTTCCACCGATCGCCATCTCCATGGTCGCCATAGGCGAGAAGTCCGGCATGCTGGAGGATATGCTCAATAAGGTCTCAGATTATTTTGATCGGGAGGCTGATTACACGATCAAGAACCTTATTCCCATGCTGGAGCCGATCCTGATCTTTGTCCTGGGACTGGTGGTGCTGTTATTTGCCCTGGGCATCTACCTGCCGATGTGGGACCTGATCAGGGTTTTTAAGACTTTTTAGGGCTCCTTATCGGAAATGCGGCAGGATAAGATTATTCTTGAACAAAGTGAATTCTAGATTTTAATGAATCTCAAATTTTATCACTAATCAGTAGTCCCGAATCAAATCTAATACTTGATCGCGAATGAGTCTTTCCCGAATTGCCTCTAATTCATCGCGAAAAATAATTATATATAATATTTCGGGAACAATTCGTTGAAATGCGAGATGTGCCATTCGTGACCAAATCTTTGTGATGATTCGCGAAGGTGATAAGAGATAAAATTATAAAGATTCGGGATTTACTGCCAAGACTATAAGAGGACTTTTTGATTGAGAGCTAATTTTTAGTTGACAAAGGTTTGAGGTATGTTAAAATCCAAAAGTGAGTGGGGGGTGAAAGAATGAAAAAAGGTTTTACGTTAATTGAGCTGGTAATGGTTATTGTTATTCTGGGCATTCTGGCAGCTACGGCGCTGCCACGGTTTGTTGATCTTTCTACCAAGGCCAGGGAGA
>JAHIZU010000059.1 GCA_018814265.1 Candidatus Margulisiibacteriota bacterium
GAGATTGGTTATGGTTCCCGCCAATAGGGCAAAAGCAGGAGCCAGCATTTGTTCCCATTTAACCAATCCGGCCAGGACAATAAGAGAGATCGCCGGCAAGGCGGCGCCAATCATCCACCATTTGATATTGAGATATATATTTACTTTGTTGAGATCAATCTTCATCTGGGGGTTTATATCTTTCGGGACGGCCTAATTCTTTCAGCAGGCTGTTTATTTCTTTTTTGAGCTCGATCATGTCCAGCTCCCTGCCGACCATGAATTTATTCATTTTCTCTAATTCCGCGGCGTGTTTTTTCATTTCTTCTTCTCTTGTTTTGCGTTCCGTGATATCGCGGACAACCACCAAAATTTCAGCTGGCCGGCCTTCTTTCTCAATTAGGGTTGCAGTCAACTCTGCAGGGATACTTTCACCGCTTTTCTTCTTTAAAGCATACTCTTCTGGAGGTATTTTTTTTGCTATTAACAGGTCTTTTGTCCGCGCGGTAAATCTTGCCATGTCGTTGTGGTTAAAAATATTTGAAATGTTTATGGGCAGGTCGCTTCGGGAATAGCCGGTTACCTCCCGCCATTTCTGGTTGAGGTCAATAATCCTAATATCTATATCCATTGTATCAAAAACAATGATCATGTCGTTTACCTGTTCAAAAAGATTGCGGTATCTTTCTTCGCTTTCCTTTAAAGCGTTCTCCGCTTTTTTATAGCTGGAAATATCTCGAAAAATACCCTGGATTATCGGCTTGCCTGCCACAGTGGTGATGGAGGCTGAGATGTGCACAGGTTTTATTTTACCGGACCTGGTAATTATTTCAGCTTCTTCATCGATTGCGCCTCGTTCTTCCACGTGTTTTTTAAACATGTCGGCGTAAAATTTTGCTTTTTGCGGAGGGTGAAGATCTTTTTGATGGTGGCCAATGATCTCTTCTCTTTTTTTCTCTAAAAGCCTCTCCGCGGCCTTATTGCAGTTGATAATTATCCCTTTCTTGGGATCAGCCCAAAAAATCGCATCTTTTGCGTTTTCAAAGATCAGCCTAAATTCTTCCTCGCGTTTGCGCAGGGCTTCTTCGGTGGTTTTGGGTTCTTTATCTGGCATTTTGATCATTAGGATGGCTCTTCTTTGTATTTAGGCTTTCGTCCGAGTTCAATCAGCAAAGCATTAACCTCGTTTTCCAGCTCAATCATCTTGAGCTCACGGCCAACTGCCAAGTCGTGGAATTCTTCCAGTTCAGCGTACTTTTCTTTTAAGGCTTTTCCCGCTTCTTTACGCTCGCTGATATCCCTGGTGGTTGCGATAAAGGCTTTTGGTTTTCCTGAGCTGTCTTTAATCATGGCGGCGCTTAATTCGCCGGGATATCGGCTTCCATCAGATCTGAGAAAAGAGTATTCAACATTTCTGATAAAACCTTTCTTTAGCACCCTTTGCATATTTAGGGCTGCTTTTTCCCGATCTTCTGGGGCAATAAGCTCAAAAGCGTTTTTCCCTGTGAGCTCTTCCTGACTTTTTGCATTATATAATTCAAGAGATCTTTGCGATGCGTGGGTAATGCGCCCTTCCAAATCAGAGACCGTAACCGCATCTGGTGAAGTTCTTACCAATGTTTTATATAGTTCTTCTGACTCACGGAGCGCGGTTTCTACTCGCTTACGCTCACACATATCAGTTAGTGAAATAAAATAACCAACGACATTTTCTTCCGCATCTTTTCTTACTAAGGTAGAAATATTAATCGGGGTTTCTTGGTTCTTTTTCGTTTTTATAGTTATTTCTTTGTTTTTTACTAAGCCATTGGTTAAGGTTTCTTGGGCAATGCTAGTGATGTCTTTTTTTTCTGGGACATAATCTTCGAGGCGAGAACCAATGATGTCTTCCCTGTCTATGCCAAGCAATGAAGCCATGCTTTTGTCCGCGTCCATGATGATGCCAATTGGGTTTATGTAAGCCATAGGGATGGGGTTAAATTCCCAAAGGTCCTTGATATAATCTTCAAGCTCTGAGGCCTCAACTTCAAGTAAATCATATAATTCTTCTTTTTTCTGGTTTGAATGCATGCCTTTGTTCCTTTTGGGTTTTATCTGTTTTTCCTTCTAAGGCAATTACCAGATAACCTCAAACAGGCAAGATTTCTTCTCGGTCTTGTTATCCAAGATTTTGCATTCGACATTCTTGCCCACGGTATACTGCATGACCCTTTGAAAATAGCCTTCAAGATATTTTAAAACTTCCGGGTAAAGGGTGAAATCTTTGATCTTTATTATGGCGCGATTTTCATCCCCGTGGTATTCGCTTTCCAGTTTGCCAACGGAGTAGTGTCTTTCCCAGAATTCCGGGGCGTGCGCGACCGTCATTTTTGGGGAAACAAAGGATTTCATGAAAATCTTAACCAAAAAAGAAAATTTGGGGGCCAGATTGCCCATCTCTTTGAGGTCTTCGTCGCTTAGCCCAAAAGTATCTTTTATGGCTAAAAGAGAAAGGGCGCGCAAACCAAGAGGGTACCACTCCAGCGCCTTGGCTTTATCGTATTCAAAGGGGTAGCCAAGCTGTTTAAGCTGATTTTGTATTTTATCGATCCCTTCCTGGCCATACTTCTTTTTCACGTATTCAGC
>JAHIZU010000060.1 GCA_018814265.1 Candidatus Margulisiibacteriota bacterium
CCAGTTTCTGCGCGGCCCGGGCCCTGACTTTTTCGCACAATCACGAGCCAGAAGTTGCCAGCCGACCCTTCGATAAAACCCGCGACGGCTTTGTTATGGGCGAAGGCAGCGGGATTGTTATTCTGGAAGAGCTGGAATACGCCAAGGCACGCGGCGCCAATATCTATGCCGAAGTCATTGGTTACGGCATGAGCGGCGACGCCAGCCACATTACTGCGCCAGCCCCAGCTGGCGAAGGCGCGGTTAGAGCCATTCGAGCAGCGTTAAAAGATGCCAATCTCAAGCCGGAGCAAATCGACTATATCAACGCCCATGGCACCTCAACCGCTTTAAATGATAAATACGAAACCATGGCCATAAAAACAGTCTTCGGAGAAAAAGCCAAGCAGATCCCGATCAGTTCCAATAAATCGATGATCGGCCACCTCTTGGGCGCGACCGGCGCAGTGGAGCTGATCGCTTCCATCCTTACGATCAACATGGGAATTATCCCTCCCACCATAAATTACCAGACGCCGGACCCGGAATGCGATCTGGATTATGTCCCCAACCAAGCCCGCAAACAGAACGTGGATATCGCCATGTCAAATTCTTTTGGCTTTGGCGGCCACAATGCCATTCTGATCGTCAAAAAATATCAAGCATAATTTTTCAGCTGTGATATAATTAATCTCGATGAGCAGATTTCTGAAATTTATATTTCTAGCTTCAATTATTGCTTTTTCCCTCGTCAATTGCGCCCTGGCCCAACAGGGTAATTACCCCCAGCTGGACATTTCCGGCTTTAAAAAGTGGGAATATAAAAAGGCCGACGTAACTCCAGCCAAGAACTACTTCTCAGGCCTGACCCAGTTGGGCGGATATTATCCCACCTTCACCGGCGGCCCCTGGCAGGAAAGGCTGCAGCTGAGGATAATCGGGCAGCTGTCTGAAAACCTGGCGGTCACCTACGATCTTGAGCAGCAGCCGGAAACGCCGGACCGCTATGATGTAAAGGTCAAATATTACAACAACGAGTTAACCTTTGGTGATTTTACAGCTAATTTCACAGGTAACGAGTTCGCTTCCGCTTCTAAATTCCTGAATGGTGTCATGCTAACAGCTAAGGATGGCTGGTACGATGTGGTGGCCGTCCCCTCTGCCAAGCTCAAAAGCCAAACGCAAAACCTGACCGCTCAAAATGGCACCAACACCAAGGGCCCTTACAATTTAGGCCATGGCTCGATCGTGGAGGGCTCAGAAAGGATTGAGCTTAATGATGTGCTGCTCAGCCGCAACACAGACTACACCATTGATTATTTTGAGGGCAAGGTAACTTTTAATGAGATCTTAACCGAGGCTGACCAATTCAAGTACACCTTTGAATTCACCAATATCCTGGACCTCTTTTTCCCAGCTCTTTCCAAGAGGGATTTCTTTGGTTTTCAATCAAGATTCACTATTGACCCGGAAGAGTTTGGCCGACCTGCCCCACAACCAGAACCAGTGATCAACTCAGCTAACGAAACCTTACCCACCAGCGGATCGGTTGAGCCGGAGGTGATGGAGCAAGAAGCTTCTGGGCAATATCGCTTAACAAACAAGCCAGTGGTTAATTTCAGTGAAAAACTGACCTTTATGGGAACCCAGCTCAGAAAGAACGAAGATTACATCATTCGCTATGCCCAGGGAGAAATTAAGCTGCTGACCCGCTTCCTGCCAACAACTACCGAGGCCCTGGTGGTAGAGTACCAATACTATCAAACCTCGGCTGAAACAGAGACCCTGGCCGGCATTGGTAGTCGCGGCCCCTACCAGTTTAGCCGGCAAAACATTGTGCCGGAAAGCGAACGAATCGAAGTTGATAGCAAACTTTTTGTCCGCGATCTGGATTATACCATTAACTATGTTAAAGGCGAGATAACCTTTGGTGTGGTCATCGGCCCCACCTCCCAGGTCAAAGCTAGTTATAGATTCAATGTTATGGCCTTACCAATAGCACCGCCTTCAAAATTTCCCAGAGAATTAAAGATCGGCACGACCTATCTTAGAGAATCAGCCAAAAAAAGCGCTGGCACCGCGACCTCAACCATCATTGAGAGTGCCAGCGGCTCAGAGATCATCAGCAATAATTATCTCTGGTATCTGCAAAATCGGCCAATCATCCCGACCAGCGAATCGGGCGCCACCTTTATCATCAAGGTTGATGGCGTCGAACTCACGCCAGAGGTTGATTACGCCATTCCAACAACTATGATCAATCCCGCAACCGGCAACATTATGGTATCGCCAGAAGCCGCACTCGCCTACATCAATGATCTTGACGATCCAACAGACGGCTATGGCACAGGCACAATCCTTTTTATTAACCCACTAACGATTACAGCGACGAGCTCAGTTACTGTAACCTATACTTATGACAAAAGCATTGTTGGCCGATATTCTGATGTTGGCGACAGCACCCGCGGCCCGTATTATTTAAGAAATATCCGCAATATCGTGCCTGGCTCGGAAACCGTCCAGGTCTGGGAGCAGGGCTCATCGGTCATTAGCACTTATACCCGGAACTCAAGTTTTGACGCGGATGCAGGAGCCACGGGTTATTCCATTAATTATAACGCTGATAACCCCTCAGTTACTTTTAATAATGAGTTGAGCACCACCAAAAATTTCCAGATTATTTATCAATATGTCCCGCCGCGCGCCTTTGAGGGCGGCGATATCGCGCAATCGGTCTACGGCTTTGACGGCAGCTTCAAGATCGGAGAGATTTTTAAGATAGAAACCGCGTACGCTAAAAGCGAAACCGATCAGGTGTTTGTGGCTGAAACAACTTATGAAAGTTTTACCGGGAATAGCACTAAAAATTATAATTTGGGTTCCACTAAGGATATCATTGAAGGCAGTGAAAAAATTTCGGTCAACAACAATCTCCTGAACAAGGACATTGATTATTTTATCAGCTATTCCAGCCCGGGCCTGATAACCTTTTACTACATCACCCCCACCAGCTTAGACGCGATCGCCGTTGAATACAAATACCAGTCGCAAACTGGTATTGTTGTCGGCCAATCTGTAAAGACTGACTCAGCTTACAAGCTGGGCGCCGAGACCAAGTTGTTTGGTGATGTCCTGACTATCGGCGGCAGCACCAAGCAGATCGGCTTTGATTTTACGCCCATGGGCGGCACGGCGATCGGCCTGGGCTCCAAATATAAAGAATACAATGTTAAACTTAGCCCGGGCTGGCAGTCCTTCTCTACTGCTTACTCCTACAAAGAAAATGATAACCCTGTCGGCACTGCACGTGACCGCTTTCTGCGGAGTTATGACAATTCAATTTCTCTTGGCATCAATCCAGGAGACAAAGCCCTGGTAGATTACAGCTACCGCAATTACCGGACAATGGACGACCTGTCACAGCTTGTCACCACCCATAGCACCGACACCCTGCAGGAGTCCCACTCTTTTGGTTTGACGCCAACAGAATGGAAGCGCGGCGTGCTGACTTTGACGCAGAAATACGACTTGAGAAAGACCTTTTCCCAGTCAGATGTTGAGCGCGACAGCAACGCTTTTTCCCAATCAACCATTGATTATCAACACGCCAACGGCAGCCTAAAAATTACAGATCGGGTATCCGTCGGCTATGATTATCAGATCAGCGAACCAAAGGCCCTCTCCCTTTTGACCAGCACGACTGAGGCAACCAGAGAAGCCCTTTCATCCCACACGCGCGCCATTGATAATTCGTACACCCTTACAACTGATCTCACTTTTGGCGCGATTGACAAATGGATTACCCGCGTCAGCCTGTTGGATCATAAGGGAGAAACCCTGGTTAAGAACTTTCTCTCTACTGAGGAGGTTAACACCACCAAGAACGAAACCTATCATATGGATCTGGTGCCGTTCAGCCAGTTGAGCACTTCCATGGATCATAACCGGCAGGAGCGCTCAACCGTGGTGGTTGGCGGCGTTAACCCTAGAACTGAGCGAACCAGCGCCAACACCACATATTCGCCCTTTGGCTGGCTGTCCGCAGGCTGGAGCGGTTCGCAAAGTGAATCAATCCCGGAAACCGGCATCAACTTTAAAACTACCGGCCGCTCCCACACCTACAATACAAACTGGAACCCGATCTCCCATAACATTTTTAAGCTTTCTTCACGCTTCAGCCTGTCTGACAATCTGCAAACCGCCCCATCCGGGAGTTTCGAAGGCATTGCTACCAACACCAATACTTTTTCCCAAAATTACACAGCCAACGTTACGCCCCACCCGAATGTGCCGATCAATCTGGGCTTCACTCTGGAAAACTATAAGAACAAAAACGATCACCCTATCGCAGCCAGCATGATTGATACAGAAACCGAAAACAAAACTATCAATGCCGGGCTCACTTTTACGCCTATCCCGCCGCTCAGCCTTGGCAGCAATTACAACATCAAAACAACCAAGGTTATTAAAGACCTGAAAGTCTCTCCTGAGGCGCGCACCAAAACCATAATTGACAGCAGGGTAACCTACCAGCTTTTCAGTTGGGGAACGCTTGTTTATGACCGACAGGATGAACACAACGGAGGAGAAGTCCAAGCCGGCTCAGTCGCCGATCTGAATATCAAGAAGGTCACGGAAACGATCAGCTTAAACGTTACGCTGCCGGTGGATAACCCGGTGCTGTCAAGTTTTGTTTTCATCGCCTCGGTAAAAACGGTAGACTATAAAAACTTAAACAGCTCCGCCGACGACTTTATAGCTTCGTTAACAACTTTTGAGGGTAGCCTAAACTTTTAAGAGGGTTAGTTGAGAATTATCAGTTTGCCTCTGGCTAGCGGCCGGCCATCAGCCACCACTTGATAGAGATAAACACCGTTGGAAACATAAGCACCATTTGAATCCTGGCCGGTCCAGCTGGGGTTGTTGACACCAGACTTGCCTCCATTTTCTCCGGTAGAATAGCTCTTCTGCCAAACCAGGTTGCCGCTAAGATCGAAAAGATAGATTTTTGTGTCAAAATTGCCCGCCAGAGTATAAATAAAAGTGATCTCAGAAGTTTCAGACTTATCAAAGGGATTTTCTGAGGTATAGACAATTGGGAACCCTGGCTGGGGCTCTGCTTCTTTGGCCACCGGGCCGGAATTCTGCAGAGTGAGTGTCACCGTTTTAGTTACGACATTGCCAACTTTATCATAAACTCTCAGTCTGACCGCATACTGCCCGTTCAACCCAGCAGTCTCCCACGTTCCCAATATCCCACCGCTGACAGAAGAATAAGCCGTCTTAATCGTCACAAAACTAGCTGGCGAAGCCCCTTGACCGTAATCCAGGACAAAATGGTCAATATATTGGTCTTCAGCAGTTCCCAGAATAGTTAGCGTCCCTGCGATACTAGCTCCGTCTGCCGGGTAATAGATCGTTGCCTCGGGCGTAGAATTATCAACATATACGGAAACCTGGCTTTCTTCGGTATTTGAAGACACAGATTCAACTTGTAAGCGAATAATGTACTGGCCATTGATTCCCGCAGTGTTCCAACTGCCCAAAACACCGCTTTCCACACTAGCCGTGCTCGTTTCAATCGTGGCAACTAAACTGCTTCCCTGTAATGCTTCCAGTCTATAGCTTTGAAAATCCCAGCCACCAGCTGAGCCAGTAACCGCTACCGTGCCAGCGACATAAGCCCCATCAGCTGGCGAAGAAATATTGGCCACGGCCCCAGCCACAGCAAGATAAGCATTGATCCTGCCCCCCAGTTTTCCCACATAGCCAGGATTTAAGCTGTCGATATTATCTGCCTCGCTGGAGATCTTCTCCATTATCTCCTGGTTGGTGTAGGCCGGGTTAGCCGCCTTGATCAGGCCAGCTAAACCAGAAACAAAAGGACAAGCCAAAGAGGTTCCGCTGCTGGTTGAATAATTATCATTTCTGGCAATTGACCAGATCAGCGTCCCTGGAGCGCAAACATCCACCCAGGTTCCATAATTTGAGGCCTGTGTTTGGCCGGTAATGGGGTCAGTCCACGACCAGACTGAGCGTTGGTCGCTTGAATCAACAGCTGCTACCGCTATGACAGTGGGGTAATAAGCAGGATAAGTAGGCCAATCAACATTGCCGTTGCCCGCAGCTGCCACCAAAACAAGCCCATCATTGTAAGCCGATAAGCAAGCTTGGCGCAAGCTTGAGTCAGCGGTATACTGGCCAAAACTCATGTTAACAACGTCCGCTCCCTTGGCTCTGGCCCAGGCTAAACCCTGCAAAATATCGCTCATGCTGCCATCACCATTATTATCCAGCACCTTGATCGGCAGGATCTTGGCCTGCCAATCAACGCCTGCCACCCCTATAGCATTATTTGTTGTTGCGCCAATTACGCCGGCAACACTAGAGCCGTGGGAGTTTGTGTGATCATCCATGGGGTCAGTATCATTATTAACAAAATCATAGGCATCGGCTAAGTTAACCCTGCCCTGCATATCTTCATGATTATAATCCAGGCCCGTATCCATCACAGCAATAGTAATGCCGGTGGAGCCAGTTGTTCTGTCCCAAGCCAGCGGCGCATTAATGTTATTCAAGCCATACTGATCGCCAGAGACAAAGCGCGGGTCATCCGGGTTGGTAGCAAAGGCATGGACTATACTAACTGGGTCGGCTGATTCAATGTTGGAGTTATTTTTGTAGTCCCTGGCAACTCCTTCCACATCTTCTTCTTCTGGAAAAATCAAGATGTATTGGTCGCCCAATTCATCAGTCCACTCAGGCTTGATCTCCAACACTTTGGCATAAAGTTGTTCAATGCGGTAAACTCCATGCTTAGTATTTAATGCGCTGACCGAAGCAGCTCTAATGCTCGCAGCTTGGATTGAGGACGCCCTCATGCCCTGGGGAATACTCACCACCCCGGGCTTGAACTTAACCATCACCTGGCCGGGGACAAAATCAGCTTGAGCAGCCAGGCTAAAAACAAAGAAAAAGAAAAAAATCAGTGGCCAACTTTTCTTCAGCATACGGTTGAAGTATAACATGAAATATGCGTATAATAAACCCGCTATGAAAAACCTATATGAACGAGCCAAAAAAGTCTCCTCTCCGGTCTTAGGTCGCTATTTCCCTGGTTTTGAGATCAGATCAGCCAAGGGCTGTTATTTAACTGGCGGCAGTGGCAAAAAATATCTCGATTTCTCGTCAGGCATTGCTGTGGCAACAACAGGTCATACTCACCCCAAGGTAGTGGCAGCAGCCCAGAAACAGACCGCCAAGCTTATACATATATGTATCGGCGTGGCTGAATATGAACCCTACGTTGTTCTGGCTGAAAAACTCTCTAAGATCGTCCCGTTCAAGAACGGCCAATTCTTTTTCTGTCAAAGCGGCTCAGAAGCGGTTGAGGCCGCTCTTAAGTTGGCAAAATATGTAACTAAAAAACCGGGCTTAGTTGCTTTGCGCGGAGCATTTCATGGCCGCACCATGGGCGCCCTGTCGTTGACCACATCAAAAATGAAATACCGCTATGGTTATGAACCATTACTGCCAAAAGTCTACATTGCTAAACCTGATCTTAAATCAGTTGAAAAACTACTGCGCACGAAAAATGTCGCGGCCCTGATCCTTGAACCGATCATGGGTGAAGGC
>JAHIZU010000061.1 GCA_018814265.1 Candidatus Margulisiibacteriota bacterium
CTGGAACAGACATTCCTGTTGAGCTAGTACAATATGACCCCATGTTCGACCGTCCCGGCCTCTACGGCGAGAATGGCGTAGATTATATCGATAATGCCGCCCGATTTATTTTGTTTTGCCGGGCAACCCTTGAAGCGTTAAAAGCCACAAAGTTTAGGCCTGACATATTACATTCCAACGATTGGCAAACCGCCATGGTTAACCCAATGCTGCAAACCCTTTACCAAAACTCAGATTTTTTCAGGGGAACCAAAACCGTTTACACTATTCACAACCTGGAATTTCTGGGTTTGTTCAACGCCGCTTGCCTAGGGTTAGCCCATCTCGGGAAAGAACACTTTAATTTAGAACGTTTGGAATTTTACGGAGATATCAGCTTTGCCAAAGGTGGCCTGGCCTATGCTGACAAGATCAATACCGTTAGCCGCACTTACCGCAATGAAACTCTCACGCCCGCCTTTGGTTGCGGGCTGGTTGGGCTCTTAGGTCTCCGCCAGGCTGATTACGTTGGGATACTAAACGGCATTGATTCATCAAGAAGGGACCCGAAAATCAACCCGGTCCTACCAGCTAATTACGAAGCCTCTGACCTGTCAGGCAAGGCAACCTGCAAAGCTACAGTCCAGCAAGAATTTAATCTGCCTATAGCTGCTGAGATCCCGCTGTTAGGTTTTAGCGGCAGATTATCCAATCAAAAAGGGCTTGACCTGATTATTGACAATATCAAAACATTAATGGGGTTTCCGCTCCAAATAATATTTTTAGGCGCTGGCGATCCATATTATTACCAATTACTCCAAAACCTGCGAGCTGCTTATCCGCAAAAGCTTGGGCTGGTTCTCAGCTACAATGAGATCCTTTCCCAGCACCTCAAGGCTGGGTCTGATTTTTTCCTCATGCCCAGTCGCACTGAACCATGCGGTTTGGCACAAATGGTTGCCATGGGATTCGGCACCCCGCCCATTGTTATGAGAACTGGCGGTCTGGCGGATACTGTCATTGACTACTCCGAACAAGAAAGCGGAAATGGCCTGGTTTTCAACGATTTTTCGTCTACTGCTTTCATTAACGCCATTCAACGGGCCTTGGACATCTTCAAAAATAAAGCGCAATTTTTAGCCTTACAGCAAAACGCCATGAATTCCGATTTCCCCTGGGACACTTCCGCGGCTGCTTACGAGAATCTTTACCACGCGGCTTTGCAAGCAGTCAAGTCGGGATTGCAATCATGAGAACACGCACCTTGCCAAGATTAAGAGTAGCCTTTGTAACCGCAGAAACGGAACACCGCTTGGTCGGTGGGAGACCTTTATCTCTCGCCCTGCAAAAGATCCGCGGTTAAGCACACCGAGGAATATATAAATGATAACAGCTGAAATCATTAGAGCAACAAAACCATTAGTGCTCTACCCTCCACTGGCAAGGATTGGAGAAAGAATTCCTGTTTATACTATTCCTGCGCATAGCAAGCTGGCCGGAGCCGGCAGAAAGGCTTTTATTCCCAGTTATCCAGACAGCTTATTTAGAAACACAGATAAAATCGATCAGGCCTGGTTATCGCAACGCACAAAAGAAATTGCAGCCGCAAATTTCCAGCCTCAGATCTTAGTAGTCGATGTCTCCGACCATCCTCAAAAAGATTATGAGCTGGCAGAGCGCTTTGCCAGATCGGCAAACCAGCGAGGCCAAAGGATTGACCTTAAGCAACTGAGAACCTTTGCTTATGCCCATGACCTGGGAAGAATGGTTTGCGGCGGAAGAAATCCCAGGTTTTTAGAAACCCTTGCCGCTGGCTACCATGGTGTTATTGGCCGTGAAATCTTCAGGCATTTCTCCGAAAGATTCAGCGCCGTGGGCAATAATAAGTTAGCCAAATTTTGCTTAAGCCTCGCGAAAATGTGTTCTGCTCACACCGCGGGAATTGGACTTTTTGCTGGCTCTAATCACGCATTAGGCATCCTGCCGCATGGAAAAACAATTTCTGAGGATGACTTAGTCTTCGGGCCGCCCAGGAAAGATTATCTGGAAAGACTGCTGATCGCAGTATCTGACTCTAAAAATTTCTATATTTCATCCAATTTTAAATATGACGGGAAAATCAGGGTACTAATAAACGGTCAAAACTTGATCGAACTAACTGATGGCCACATTCTAATTGATAAACTGCTAAATAGAATAATCCTGAAGCTGGGAACAAATTTGCAAACCTTAACCTACCGGGAATTAGCCGGCTGGGCACCTCACAATCAGATTGTTTTTGAATTCGAAGCTGAAAACTCCATACAAACAATGGTCCTAGAAGAAGCGGGATCACAAATACAGGTATCCTATAATGAAGGAAAAATCCTGCCCCTTTCCGGTTTTGAGCTCATGTGTGTCGGCGGAGGGAGCATTGAGATTATGGAACTTTTTATCGCCAGCCGAGCAGCGGTTCATGCCCGTTTTGACCATTTTGATGTAAACAACAAATCAACTATTGACCGCGCTTTTGAGGAAGTGATTCAACTGGTTGGCGAAGAAAACCGAAGTGTTGTGGATGATGGCTGGCTTGATCCGGAAAGAATTCCTGGCTAATTTA
>JAHIZU010000062.1 GCA_018814265.1 Candidatus Margulisiibacteriota bacterium
ATCATTAACTATTTTATTATCCAGGGCCAGGCAAAGATAGATTGCTTCGCAGAGATCCTCAACATCCAAGAGCTGATAACGGTTTTTGCCGCTGCCGATCATGGGAAAACCCCGGCCGTCCTTGGCCCAGTCATAAAGCAGGACAAACACACCCAGCCTTTCTGGCCCCACAAACGATTTCGGGCGAATAATAGGAACACACATGCCTTTTTGGCGATACTCTAAGCAAACATTTTCAGCCAGGATCTTTGCCTCACCATAGGGGCCAACTCCAACCAGCTTATCATCCTCATAAAGCGGATGATGGTCCGGGATCCCGTAGACAGCTGTGGAAGAAATGTGGACAAACCTGGCAACCCTGTTCTGATGAGCTGCCTCAAGAAGATTGCGCGTCCCCTCCACATCAGTCGAATAAATATCTTTTTTCTTGTAAAGAGGCAAGGCAGCCGCTGTGTGGATCACCAGATTAGCCCCGGCCATGACCGCTGCCACTGCCGAGCGATCTCGGATATCCCCTTTGACGATCTTTATCTTTGATTTTTCCGGATAATCAAATTCCGCCAGATCAAAAGAAACGATATCTGAATAATTGTTCCTAAGCAAATAGCGGATAAGATTGATCCCCAGAAAGCCGGCCCCACCAGTAATCACTATTTTCATCAGCTTATCTTCTCCAATAGACGATCATGATCAGGGTAATGACCCACAGGCCAATATCAACTATCAACGGCACATCCGTCAGCAGTATCTTTTCTGGACGGCCGCCCTGTTCTTTCTTATAGATCAAATAGAGATAACGAAAAATGCCGTAGAGCACAAAGGGCACGGAATAAACCAGGTTCCGGGTGCCAAACTTAGTCACGGTTTCTGGCCAAAGAGTGTATAAGGCATAGGCCACAACAGTTGCCCCGGCAGTCACGGAGATCAGCTGGTCCAGAAGTTGGGGAGTATACTCCTCAAGGATCCCCCGGTGGCAGCTGGCTTCAGTAAGGGTAACCAACTCGTGACGTCGTTTACCCAAAGCAATAAATAGCGCTAGTAAGATCGTACAAATTATCAGCCAGGGTGAAAGCTCCACATCAATCACCACTACCCCGGCAATCGCTCTTAAAACAAAACCAGCCGCGATCGAAAACACATCCAAAATAACCATCTCTTTAAGCAAAAACGTATACAACAGCATTAAAATAATATAAGCAACCGCCACCCAGCCAAACAAAACATCCAGCTTAAAAGCAGCTCCTCCAGCCAAAAGCATAAGCCCCAAAGCCAGGATTAGAACGACTGGAATGCTAACCTGTTGGTTAGCGATCGGACGGAATTTCTTCTGCGGGTGCCGGCGATCTCTTTCAATATCTTTGAGATCATTAATTATATAGATGGCGCTGGACAGGGCGCAAAAAATAACAAAGGCGTAGCCAACCTTGAGCAAGAGCGGCAACTCAAAAAAACGCAGGGAAAAAATAATGCCCGCAAACACAAAGAAATTCTTGGTCCACTGGGCAGGGCGCAGGGTTTTAAATAAGGCAAGCATTATGCCTTCTTGATCAGCATCAACTTTTGGCCGTATTCCACTGGCTGACCGTTCTCCACCAGGATCTTGACCAATTTACCCCTGGCTTCAGCCTCAATTTCGTTGAACAACTTCATGGCCTCGATAATGCAGACAGCCTTACCCGGCTCCACCTGATCCCCAACTTCAACAAAAGACGGGGCTTCTGGTGAGGGCGCGCGATAAAAAGTTCCCACCATTGGCGAGGTAATTGCCACCAAGCCATCATCCTCCGCAGGCGGCGCTGTCGGCGCAGGGGCAGACGCTGGTTGAGACGCAACAACTGACTGGCTGCTGGAAACTCCGCCAGCATTCCGATTCACTTCATACTTGACCCCGCCCTCCTCGACCGCTAAGCCAGAAATATCCTCTTCCTTAACCATCTTGATCAATTTTTTAACCAAATCCCAATTAACCATTACTAATCACGCCCTCCCGAGATATTTATCTTCTTCTGTATTGATCTTGAGCACATCGCCTACATTGACAAAAAACGGGACAGAAATAACGGCTCCTGTTTCCAGGGTCGCCGGCTTGCCGCCCGAGACAGTATCGCCTTTAAATCCAGGCGAGGTTTCAACAACCTTGAGCTCCACCGTGTTTGGCAAGTTTACGTCCAGAGCCTCCTCGCCGTAAAAAGATATATTAACCACCAGGCCTTCTTTTAAATACTTTTCGCTGCTCCCGATCTTTTCTTTGGGCAGGGCAATTTGTTCAAAGCTGGTCTGGTCCATAAAATGAAACAGGTCCTGATCAGCATAAAGAAACTGCATTTGCTTATATTCAATACGAGCAGCCTCAATTTTTTCACCCGCGTTAAAAGTTTTGTTAATAATGGCCCCAGTTCTAATGTTTTTGAACTTGATTTTGATGCTTGTCTGCTGGGCAGCCCTTTTTTGGTTAAATTCAAGGCAGCAAAAGAGATCCTTGCCTATTTCAACAGTGACCCCTGGTTTTACATCATTGATCGGAATCGACATATGAAGATAGATTATACCAAGCTTGACGACCATTTTCAAGTTAGGTAAAATGGGTCAGGTGTCAACAAATATTCTTTTAGTCATGGTTGCCGCATATCTGCTAGGGTCTATCCCCTTCGGGTATCTTATTGCCAGGATCTGGAATATCGATATCCGGCGTAAGGGCTCAGGAAACATCGGGGCAACCAATGTTTTCCGCACGATTGGACCTCTCGCCGGTAGTTTGGTCTTTCTCCTTGACCTGTTAAAAGGCGCCTTACCAGTTCTCCTGGCAAAGCAGCTAACCGCTAACCCCTGGCTGGTCATCCTGGTGGGAATTGCGACCGTGCTGGGACACACTTATCCCATCTTTTTAAAATTCAAAGGCGGACGGGGCGCGGCTACTGGTTTTGGCTTTTTGCTCGCGGTTGCTCCTGATATTTTTATTGGCGCATTAATCCTTGTTATCCTGATCATCTTACTGACCCGTTATGTTTCCCTGGCCTCGATAATTACCTCACCCTTAGTTACCCTGGCCTTCTTTTTGCTTAAACGCCCTCTACCCTACGGCTTAATAGCCGCTTTGGTCAGCGTTATTATTATTCTGCGCCATATCCCCAATATCAAGCGCTTGCTCGCGGGGACCGAATCAAGGATCGGAGTAAAAAATGACAAGTAAAAGGATCGCCGTAATTGGCGCCGGAGCCTGGGGCACAACCTTAAGTATCCTGCTGGCAGAAAAAGGACACGCGGTTACTCTTTGGGTCTACGAAAAAGAACTGGCCGCTCAGCTGGCAGAGCGAAGAGAAAACAAAATATTTCTGCCTGGCTTTCAACTTCCGGCCAGCATTGAAATAACAAACCAAGTGGAAAAAACTAAAGACGCGGACATCTTTCTCTTTGTGGTGCCTACGCAATTTCTCAGGTCCGTGGCCAGGCACTTCGCCAAGATCATTTCTGCCAGGGCAATCGCCATCTCAGCCAGTAAAGGCATCGAAGAAAAGACCCTAAAATTACCGCTAGACATTCTCAAAGAAGAACTGGGACTGGAGAAAGTGGCTATCCTGTCCGGCCCAAACTTGTCAGCGGAGATTGCAAAAGGCCAGCCAGCGGCCAGCGTGATCGCCGCTCACGACATCAAACTGGCCAAGTCCCTTCAGGAAGTCTTAATGCTGGAACGCTTTCGGGTCTACGCGAATGACGATCCCGTAGGCGTCCAATTGGGCGGGGCCTTAAAAAACATCATTGCCATTGCCGC
>JAHIZU010000063.1 GCA_018814265.1 Candidatus Margulisiibacteriota bacterium
ATGGCTTCCCAGGGAAATTCTCCGGTTTCATCCCATTCCGCACGCTTTGGCAGGACCTTTTCCAGGGTCACTTTTCTGACCAGGTCCCTGATCATTACTTGTTCCTCGGTCAATTGATAATCAAGCATTGTTATCCTCCCATTTAATAACATTCGCCCCGCAGGTCAGGCCGGCGCCAAACCCGGACAGGACGATTATATCACCGTTCTTTATTTTACCATCAGCTAGGGCTTCATCTAAAGCTAGGGGGATAGAAGCAGCTGAGGTATTTCCGTACTTATGGAGATTAACATAAACTTTTTCTTTTGGCAATCCCATTTTTTTGGTTACATGATTGATTATTCGGACATTAGCCTGATGAGGGATGAGTAGGTTAATGTCAGAAATTTCTAGCTTTGCCTTTTTCAAGACCTCACGGATAGATTCTTCAAGCACCCGGACCGCGAATTTAAAGACTTCCTTCCCATCCATGGTGATGAACCTGCCGTTCTTTTCCTCGGGGTCGCGCGATCCGCCGCCCGGCATGATCAATTTATCACCCATATGACCTTCGGCCTTAAGCCAATTGGCTAAGATGCCGGAGCCATTAGGAGAAGCGGTTAAAACAACCGCGCCAGCACCATCGCCGAACAGGATGCAGGTGCCCCGGTCATGCCAATCAAGGTATTTGGTCAAAGTGTCAGCTCCGACCACCAGAACGTTTTTATAAAAGCCGTTTTCAATGAACTGCGAGGCAACGGTTAGGGCATAATTAAAACCAGAGCAGGCGGCTGAAACATCAAAGGCCGCGGCCTTTGATGCCCCAAGTTTTTTTTGCAGAATACAGGCAACAGAAGGGAACAGGCAATCAGGGGAAGTTGTGCCGACGATTATCAGGTCGAGCCGCTCAATGGCCAGACCGGACTTTTTTAGCGCTTTTTCAGCTGCCAAAATGGCCAGGTCGGAAGTTGCGGTCGTGTTGTCTGAAACGCGGCGTTCCTGAATGCCGGTCCGGGTTCTGATCCACTCGTCGTTGGTGTCAACGGTCTTGGCTAGGTCGTTATTGGTAACAACCTTATCCGGCACAGCGGAGCCAACGCCGATGATGGTCGCCCTCACAGGTTTTCCCTTAGCTTTGAGGTCATGTCGCCATTGACTGCCTCAACAGTTTCTCTAATGGCATTTTTTATAGCTGGAGCCTTAGCCCTACCGTGAGCCTTGAAGACTGTGCCGGCAATGCCTAAAAGCGGAGCTCCGCCATAGTCATCATAAGTAACTTTCTTGCGCAACCGAAACAAGGCGGGCAGAAGGAAAGCCAAGCCGATCTTGTTCATCACGCCTTTGGAAAGCTCGCTTTTTAGCATCTGAAAGACCGAGGCTCCCAGGCTCTCTCCGAACTTCAAGATCAAGTTGCCGACAAACCCGTCACAAACGATCACGTCTGCCTTGCCCTGCAGAATCTCTTTGGATTCCACATTGCCGATAAAGTTAATTGGTAGTTCTTTGAGTAGTGGCCAGGCTTCACGGGTTAATTCGTTGCCCTTTTCTTTTTCTTCGCCGATGTTTAAGAGCCCGACCCGGGGATTTTCAATGTGCATGGTGTGTTTGGCATATAAGCTGCCCATCAGGGCGAATTGTTGGAGGTGTTTAGCTTTGCAGTCAACGTTGGCGCCTAAGTCTAGCAGGATTACTTTTCCTGCCGGCAGGGGAAATTCGCCAGCAATGGCTGGACGTTCAATGCCCGGGATCCTGCCAAGCTTAAAGAGAGAGGCGGCCATCAACGCGCCGGTATTGCCGGCAGAAACAATAGCGTCAGCTTTGCCTTCTTTGACCAGCGAAACAGCAACATTGATCGAGGCGTCTTTTTTTTGTTTAACTGCCTGGGCAGGGGACTCATCCATCCCAATAACTTCGGAGGCTGCAACAACTGGGAGCTTGCCCTTATCCTTGTACTTTTGGAGTTCTTGGCCGACTTTTTGAGGATCACCAACCAGAATGATCTCTACAGAGAGCTCCTGGCTGGCCAGAACAGCGCCTTTGACGATTTCAGCAGGAGCAAAGTCGCCGCCCATCGCATCGAGTGCGATTCTAACCACTTACTCTTTCCCCTTGCCTTTTTTCTTCTCTTTGATCTTTTTGACCTGGCGGCCCTTGTAGGTGCCGCAACTGGGGCAGGCATGGTGAGGAAGAAGAGCGGCCCCGCAACTGGGGCAGGTGCTTAGCTTGGCCGGAGAAAGCCGGTAGTTGGAAAATCTCCTCTTTCCCTGACGAACGTTCGAATGTCTCTTTTTTGGTACTGGCATGTTATTTGTCTCCTTTTATTCCTTTACAATCTGGCGAGCAAAGGGTTTTTATTGGTTGCTCGAGCGAAAGATCCTGCCTGATCAACTCAGTCAGATCGATCGTGTTATCCTCTTCGATCGGCAAGACAAAATCTTCGTTTCTTAGCTCGATTTCTTTGCTTTTCTTCGGGATAAGCGGTTCCTTGCTGAATTCCTCTTCCAGCTCGATCGCGATCGGATATTTAAACTTTTTCAGGCATCTTGAGCATTCTAGCTCAGCTTCGGTCTCTGCCCGGCCTAAAAGCAGGACTGAGGGGCCGATGTTCGCCAGGTGTGCATTTACTATAACTGGTTTGGTCAAGGTCAGGCCATCTTCCGGAAAACTGACTTTTTCGCTCTGTTCAATGTCTGTTTCGTTCCCGACCTTCTGCAGCAGTTCTGTAAGATCTATTCGCACAACAAGGGGTTATTATACTGGATTTTTAAGGGGGTTGTCAACGATTTGCCCGGGGATGGGCTGAATCATAGACCTCTTTGAGCCTTTCCTTAGTAATATGGGTATAAACTTGAGTGGTGGAGAGCGACACGTGACCCAGTAGTTCCTGAACCATCCTTAAGTCTGCTCCGCCAGCCAGCAAATGGGTAGCGAATGAATGGCGTAAGGTGTGAGGGGTAACCTTTTTGGTTAGGCCAGCCTTTTTAGCGTGGTGAACGAGCATTCTTTCAACTGAACGGGTAGTTAAGCGACCGCCGCGGCGGTTAATAAAGATAGCCGGACTTTTTTTGTTGGACAACAATTTAGGCCGGCCATCTTTTAAGTATTTGTTTAAGGCTGCCCGAGCATGAGAACCAAACAAAACGATCCGTTCTTTTGAGCCTTTACCTAAAACCTTGATCTCTCCTTCGTCAAAATCAACATCACCAAAATTCATTCTTCTGATCTCGGTGACTCGCAAGCCAGTTCCGTAAAGAACTTCGAGAATAGCCCGATCGCGCAAGCCGCGGGGACCCTTTTGGTCAGGAGCATTCAATAGCCCCTGCAGTTCTTCGGGGTATAGAAAGTTAGGTAGTTTTTTTGGCAATTTTGGAGTTAACAGGTTTTCAAAAGGGTTTTGATCGATCAGCTTTTCCCGCCGTAGAAAACGGAAGAAAGAGCGGGCCGAAGAAAGCTTCCTGGCGACCGAGCGGCGAGAATATCTTTTTTTTTCTAAAGCCAGCAGATATTCCCGGGCAGCTGAGCGGTCGATCTCCTTGTCCTTGAGAAAACCCAGTAAAAATCTTAGATCCCGCGCATAGTTGCTTAAGGTGTGTGGTGAATAGTTGCGTTCTGTCTTGAGGTGAGTAAGGAATTGCGAAATTCGATCTTGTTTCGGATTTCTCACGGCTTAAAGCCCGTACTTGGTTCTTTTTTCCGTGGTCAGCGGGTGATAATTATCGCCTTCTTTGACAACTCGAACAGGATCTCCTGGCCGGGTATCTATGTGGATGAAGGCTTCTTTGGGGTAGAAGACCATGCCCCGCAGTTCCGGGATTGTTTCACAGTATTTAAATAATTCCTGAGGCGTGACCCCGTCAATATGGATGTGGGCCGCTTTGCCCTTAGTGTGAAGGCTGCGTTTTGGTTTATTTTGCTTTTCATGAAAAGCATCGCACCAGAAGCCGGAATCAACGCGCACTTTCTTGCGGAAATGACCGCCAAGTTGCTCCAGCGCCCCGACTAACCCCAGGTGTATCCTGTATTCTCCCCGGCATTCCGGACATCCGCAGGCAAAATCTTTATTATTAAAATGTTCA
>JAHIZU010000003.1 GCA_018814265.1 Candidatus Margulisiibacteriota bacterium
CCGAAATAATATCCCTTACCAGGTTTTGCGCCCCAAAACTGATCGCCAAGCCCAATATTCCGGCGCTGGCCAGGAGAGCGGTAATATTTAGCCCCAGCTGCTGCAGAACAGTTATCAGCATAATAAAAAAGACAACATAACGCAGGGCGCTTTTAACCAATGAAGCCACCATGGAGAAACGACCGTCATGCAAGCGGGTTCTTACTGCCCGCTCAATACCGAACTGCACAAGTTTATAAAATATGTAGATAACGGCCAGGGAGAGGATGATCCCAATTGCTTTGGCCGAATAATGGACAATTTTCTCAGGCGAAAACATCAAGACAAATATCTTTTCGATCTTATCCATATTATTGATATTTTAGCAGGAAGACACTCGACATTCCACACAGGATAAGGGCAGCGCGGAAGTGAAGCACAGAAAAAGATGGCAGTGGGAAAATGACCCAAATTACGTATAATGGGCTCTTTTCCTTTGATTCACCCAGTCCAGGGCTGGCTAGTACTGATTGGCCCAAGTTTCATCATGACAATTTAAATACAGGCAGGCGGTGAGCACTGGGGATGTTAGGGGTTAGGGATTATTATCTTTTCTTCTTTCTCTTCTTATTATTAATCTTCTTCTTCCTACTCTTCCTACCCTGGCTGCGCATCATTTTCTGGTGGTTACGCTCATCTTTCCTGATCACCTTGGCGTTTTTCCGATTGATCTCCGCCCTACAGTGCGGGCAAAAAACACTTCCTTTAAAAACTGTTGTACCACACTCGCATTTCAGTGAAACCTTAGGTCTTAAAGCGTTCATATTAACTCCTTATCTTGCCCTGGGGTAAACTTTTCCTTTGCCATATATACCTAATTATAACAGAAATTGGGGGTTAGGGGTTAGGAATTAGGGGTAAATTCTAGCCGTACTTCTTCTTCAAATATATCAAATACAAAGCTAATGCTAATGTTGTTGTATTAGCCCCAATTATTGGCAGGGAATGCAGGAAAAAACCATAAATAGCCCAGAGCATGACACCGCTCGCCAGCAAAACACACATGGCAAGCGAAATATCCTTGGTCTCTTTGCTCGTATGGGCTTTAATAACTTGCGGAACAAACGCCGCGGTTGTCAAACAAGCTGCTATTGTCCCTATCGTAAAAACATGATCCATGGCTTTATTCTAGCGGCATTATGGGAAAAAGCAAGCCGGTTAATGATAACTGATCCGCCAGTCATTACCCTCAATATTTAGGCGGACGATTAAGCTCATTAAGCAGGCGGTTGATCTCTTTTTCCAGCTCGATCATTTTTAACTCGCGGCCCACTGCCAAGCCGCTCATTTCCTCGGCATCAACAACCCGCGCTTCTAACTTTTCTTTTGCAATTTTGCGCTCGCCAATCTGGCTGCGCTCGGTGATATCCTCGATCGCCAGGAGGATGATGCGCGGTTTTGCCGGCGGCCGGGGGACCCGGCGGGCGTTTAGCTGCATGACCCGTTTGCCAAGCCCGGGAAAATCATGCTCAACTATAAAGTCATTAAAACTTGTGTTTCTCGGAATGATCTCTTCAAGCAAAAGACGCAGCTTCGGGATATTCCATTGGTGGTTGCCCAGCTCATAAATAAATACTCCCTCAGTCTGCTCGGGTTTGACTTTGAAGGTACTATAAAAAGCAGGGCTAGCGGATACAACTTTTAGGTCGCCGTCCAAGACAATCAAAGGCTCATGTATAGTATTTATGATACTATTGGCATATTCAACAGCATCCAGCAGTTTTTGATATTCCTGATCAGGTATTTCAACCATTTTCACACCTCTTTAATGAATCGCCTAAAAAAGCATGGAGGATTGACAAAACAATGTCAAGCAATAATTAGGAGTAAGTTGAATAAAAATAAGGGGTGTACGCCTCAAACTCTGCCGCGCAGGTGTCGACCTGCTGGAATTCCGGCATAACTTTGTGCTTGTGGCGCAATTTAAAAACCTGGTTTTCGGTCATCCCCCAAAAACCAGCCAACTGCCGGTCAGAAAAACCCAGAGCCTTGGCTTCACGTAAAAGATCAACAGGAATGCTCTTTTTATTAAGATATGCTTTAAGCTTTTTCTCAAAATCTACCAGTTCCTTCATGTTGCTTAAAAACCAGCGGTCAATGCCAGTCATGGCATAGATCTCGTCCAAAGACATCCCGATCTGCAGCGCGTATTTAACCGCAAAAATTCGTTCCGCACCAGGAAACTTTAAAGCATGCTCGAGATTTTTCAATATTTCCGAATTCTTGGTATCTTCCAACCCGTAAACCTTGATCTCAAGC
>JAHIZU010000064.1 GCA_018814265.1 Candidatus Margulisiibacteriota bacterium
AAGCTTTTCCCTCTCATTCCGCCTCTAGGGGAATGATACAGAGACATTTTGATAAAGTAAATATGCATAGGGTTAAAAGGAACCGCGACTTCAGTCGCAGGTTCCTAAACATATTATACGAGGAGGTGTAAGATGACCACAGCATATTGCGTTAAGTGCAAGAAGAAACAGGAGATGCAGAACGCCAAAGAAGTTACCATGAAGAACGGCAGGAAAGCCAAGAAGGGTGAATGCCCAAAATGCGGGACCAAGATGTTTAGGATCGGTGGCTAAGTAATTCATTTTACTTCGAAGTAAAAGAGACCATGAGCCGTTGTCTTGCGGCTTGTGGTCTTTTTTGTTAAACTTAAATGCTATGCCTCACACACCAGGTCTGCCGGCAGGCAGAGGAAAATTTGTTCATCTCCATTGCCATTCGGAGTTCAGTCTATTGGACGGTGCTGGCCGCATCCCTGAGATAGTTAAAGCTGCCAAGGAGTACGGGATGCCGGCTGTGGCTTTGACAGACCATGGCAATATGCATGCCGCGGTAAAGTTCTACCAGGCAGGCAAGGCGGCTGGGATAAAGCCGATTATTGGTTGTGAAACTTACGTTGCTCCCAGAACCAGATTTGATAAGGAGACAAAAGCCGACCGTTCCCCGTATCATTTGACGCTGTTGGCCAAAGACTTAACCGGCTATCGTAATTTGCTGCAGCTTGTATCCCTGGCTTCAATTGAGGGCTTTTACTCCCGACCTCGTATTGACCGTCAATTACTGGAAAAGTACCACGCTGGCTTGATCGTGCTTTCTGGCTGCCCTAAAGGTGAAGTGCCGTCGTTGATCGTGGCGGGCAACTATGAGCAGGCCAAAAAAACGGCTGCCTGGCATAAGGAATTGTTGGGACAAGATTATTACCTCGAGATCCAGGACTTAGGTATGCCTGAGTTCAGCGCGTTTAATCCCCAGCTGATCCAGCTGGCCAAAGAGCTCGGGATCAAGCTGGTGGCCACTAATGATGTCCATTACGTTAGAAAAGAGGATGCCTATGCCCAGGATGTTCTTTTGTGCGTGCAGACCGGCTCTTTTCTGGATGAAGAAAAAAGAATGAAGCTGGCGACCGAGGAGTTTTACCTGAAATCACCGGCTGAGATGGCGGCGCTATTTAGTGACGTGCCTGAGGCGCTACAGAGTACGCTGGAAATCGCGGAGAAATGTTCACTGGAATTGGAGATCGGCAAGCTGCACTTGCCTAACTTTCCTGTTCCCAAAGGAGAAACCCCTGATACTTACATGGAAAACCTGGTCTGGGATGGGATCAAGAAGAAGTACGGCGAGGCAGGGCTGGCTGTGGAAAAGACCTTGCTGCCGCCGGAAATAATCGACCGCGTCAAGTATGAGCTTTACACGATCGAAAAGATGGGGTATGCACCTTATTTCCTGATCGTCCAGGACTTTATTAATTTTGCCAGAAGCCAGGGTATCCAGGTTGGTCCGGGCAGGGGATCGGCAGCCGGCAGTATTGTTTCTTATGCGCTGGGGATTACCAATGTTGACCCCTTAAAATACGGCCTGATCTTTGAGCGTTTTTTGAATATTGAGCGTATCTCCATGCCGGATATTGATATAGATTTCTGTTTTGAAAGACGCAACGAAGTAATTGATTATGTCTCAAAAAAGTATGGCCAGGACCATGTGGCTCAGATCGTGACCTTTGGCACGATGGCGGCACGCGGCGCGATCCGGGATGTGGGCCGGGTCCTGCGGGTGCCTTTGGCCGAGGTCGATAAGATCGCCAAACTGGTTCCTTTTGGCCCGGACATGAACCTGGATAAGGCGCTTGAATTGGTCAAAGATCTAAGGGCACTTTATGAAAAAGATGAAACCGTAAAAAAACTGTTGGACACGGCTAAAAAATTGGAAGGCCTGTCCCGGCATGCCTCGGTCCACGCGGCCGGCGTGGTGATTTCTGAGAAGCCTTTGACGGAATACGTGCCGCTGCAAAAATTAACCGATAACGCGGTGGTGACTCAGTATCCGATGGGAGATCTGGAAAAGATCGGCTTGCTGAAAATGGATTTTCTGGGTTTGAGGAATCTGACGATGATCGCCCAGGCAACTGCTATTATTAAAAGAACCAGAGGGATAGACATTGATATCAATAATATTCCCTTTGATGATCCAAAAACGTTTAGTCTTTTAAGCTCTGGTGAAACCATCGGGGTTTTTCAGCTGGAAAGCCGCGGCATGCGCGCCTTGATCAAGGACCTGCGGCCGGATAATTTTGAGGAGATTATTGCCTTGTTAGCCTTGTACCGGCCCGGCCCCCTGGAAAGCGGCATGGTTGAGGATTTTGTTAAGCGTAAGCATCGCCAGGTTCCGGTCAAATATCTATTGCCGGAGCTGCAGCCGATACTTAGAGAAACCCATGGGACCATTCTTTATCAGGAGCAGGTCATGGAGATCGCCAGTAAGATCGCGGGTTTCAGCATGGGCCAGGCCGATCTGCTGCGCCGCGCTATGGGCAAGAAAAAGACCAAGGAGATGCAGCTTCAGAAGGAGTTTTTTGTTGAGGGCGCGGTTAAACGCGGTGTTTCCAGACACAAGGCTACGGAATTGTTTAACCTTTGCGCCAAGTTTGCCGGTTATGGTTTTAATAAATCTCACTCCACAGCCTATGGCGTTATTTCTTATCAAACAGCTTATCTTAAAGTAAATTATCCTAATGAGTTCATGGCCGCGGTGTTAACCTCAGTCATGGGGAACCCCGATAAGGTGACCGGCTACATCAATGAAAGTCGTCGCCTGGGCATAAAGATCCTTTCACCGGATATTAATGAGAGCTACCGCAATTTCACGGTTACCCAGGAAGGGATTCGTTTTGGTATGTCAGCGATCAAAAATGTAGGGACGGCAGCCATTGATTCTGTCATTGAGGCCAAGAAAATCGGGGGACATTTTAGATCCTTAACAGATTTTTGCGAAAGAGTTGACAGCCGCTTGGTTAACAAGAAAGTCATCGAAAGTCTGATCAAATCAGGGGCTTTTGATTCTTTTGGCCAGGGCCGGGCTTATCAGCTAGGTGTTTTAGCTAAGATAATGGGCCGGGTGGCCGCGGAGCAGAAGGAAAGGGCAAATGGGCAAGAATCATTATTTGAATTTAAGACCACAGACCACAGACCACAGACCACAGATCTTAGTGAAACGGAAATCGAAGAGTTTCCGCCGGAGCAATTACTGCGCTTGGAAAAGGAGATGCTGGGCCAGTATATCTCTTCCCATCCGCTAGAGCATGTTAAGGAGTCTTTGGAAGGGCAAACAACCACCAGGATCGCTGACGTGGCAGATATGCGGGAAGGTGAATCGCTGACGATCTGTGGTTTTCTGTCGGAGTGCCGAAAACTGACCACTAAAAAGGGTGACATGATGCTGGTGGGCAAGATCGAAGACCTGTCCGCTAATATTGGCCTGGTTGTATTCCCTAAGACTTATAAGCAGTGCGCTGATCGATTAAATAATGACGCCGTGCTGGTGGTCAAGGGCAGGGTTAATCGTGATCTACGTAGCGATGAATTCAATGTAGTGGCCGAGTCGGTTGAGCCGATGGAGGAGCTGGAAAAAGTCAGGTCTTTACATATTGAGCTGGTTGGGGTAAAAGATAAGGTGGTATTAACCAAGATGAAGGAGATCCTGACGGCTTTTAACGGGGTGGATCCGGTAATTATCCGCCTTGATGGTAAGAGTGTGGCGATCGGCAAAAGTTTGCATGTAGACATAAATCCAGAACTGGTGGCTCAACTGGAAGGGCTATTGGGTACGGGCGCAGTCAGGGTTGAATTCCGGGCTGTTAAAAAGGAGCGAGAGACAAAATCTCAGGAGGTTAAGATATGATGGATAGCAGTAAATTTAAGTTTGATGATAAAGGTTTGATCCCGGTCATTGCCCAAGATTATAAGGATGGGACAGTTTTGATGCTGGCCTACATGAACAAGGAATCATTGCAGAAGACTCTGGAGACCAAAGAAATGTGGTACTGGAGCCGTTCCCGTAAAGTTTTGTGGCACAAGGGAGATACATCGGGTCACATCCAGAAGGTCAAAGAACTTTATTATGACTGTGATGCGGATACTTTGTTGGCTAAAATAGAACAAGTTGGAGATGTGGCTTGCCATACGGGAAACAGGAGCTGTTTTTTTAATAGGCTGATGTGAGCAAGGAACCTGCGAGTAAACCTCGCGGTTCCTTTTGCTGGAGGACAAATTGAAAGATCTGATCGCTAAATATCTTAAATCTATATCTGAAAAGTTCTCGCATAAAGAAACCAGCGAAATGGGCTATCGCGCAGACTTTGAGATATTGCTGAAAGGCATTTTTGAGTCCATCAAGGTCAAGCGGATCGATAACGATCCGAGGGCCAGCGAAGGAAACCGGCCGGACTTCGTTCTGTATAAGGAAGTGCCGATCCTTTACGTCGAAACAAAAGATATTGGCATTTCCCTGGATAAGGTTGAAAAATCGGAACAAATGGCAAGGTACTTCGGTTACACAAACCTTGTTTTGAGCGACTATCTTGAATTTCGTTTTTACCGAAACGGGCGTGCCTACGGAGAGCCGATAAAGATCGGCGATTATGATATTAAAAAGCGGATTATCATCCCTCTCGCGGAAAACTATGAGTACTTGGCCAAGACGTTGCTCGATTTCGCGCGATCGCATAAAGAACCGATCAGATCAGGAGAGCACCTTGCCAAAATAATGGGCGGTAAGGCGCAAAGGATAAGGGATAATATCCGTGATTGCCTTGCCAATCCTTCTGAGAAAAACGCGGAGATCCAGCGGGTCTATGAAGCGATAAAAAAGCTGCTGGTTCATGATCTGAAGCCAGATTCTTTTGCCGACATGTACGCGCAAACGTTGGTTTACGGACTTTTTGTGGCTCGCTATTATGACGATACACCGGAGACATTCTCCCGGGAGGAAGCGCGCGAACACATGCCGGCTTCTAATCCTTTTTTAAGGCATTTTTTTGACCATATTGCCGGGCCTAATTTTGAGAAGCGCTTAAAATACATCGTGGATGAGCTTTGCGTGGTGTTTCAGCACTCGAACGTCAAACAGCTCATTGAACAGTACATGAAAGGCGCCGACCCCGTTATCCATTTTTACGAAGATTTCCTTAAGGAATATGATCCAGTATTAAGAAAAAAAATGGGCGCGTATTATACGCCGCTGCCGGTGGTCCGGTTCATCGTCCGGTCGGTCGATCATTTATTGCAGGATGAATTCGGCCTTGCCGGCGGGCTGGCTGACACCGCCAAGCTCCCCAATGGCAAGCATCGCGTTCAGATACTTGATCCCGCGGCCGGGACCGGCACTTTTATCAGCGCCGCCATCCGGGTGATTTATGAAAGGCTTAAAAAGCAGGGACAGGAAGGCCGCTGGCCGGCGTATGTGCATAATGACCTTTTACCGCGCCTGCACGGTTTTGAACTGATGATGGCGCCGTATACCATTGCGCATCTTAAATTGAGCCTGGCCTTTAAAAAGACCGGTTTCTGGAAGTTCCACAGACGGCTTGGCATCTACCTGACCAACTCTCTTGAAAAAAGCGATCATCAGCAGACAGAGCTTGCGTTCGGTTTTGCCGAAAGCATTGCTGAAGAGGCCAGGGAGGCCGACAAGGTCAAAAGCCAAACACCGATCATGGTCGTTATCGGCAACCCGCCGTATTCTGGCGAATCAAGCAATGCTTCATATAACGGGAACGATGTTTATAAAGTAGAACCGAGCGGAGGAAAGCTTCAGGAACGCAACTCCAAATGGCTCAACGACGACTATGTGAAATTCATCCGGCTTGCCGAAAGCATGGTCGAGAAGACGGGAGAGGGCATTGTGGCTATGATTACCGCGCATGGATATATCGACAATCCGACATTCCGAGGCATGCGTTTTCATCTCATGCGGACGTTCGATCAAATACATGTGCTCGATTTGCATGGGAATGCTAATAAGAAAGAAAAAGCTCCGGACGGGGGGAAAGACGGGAATGTATTTGATATAAAAACTGGCGTATCAATAATTATTGCGATAAAACAAAAAGAAAAAACATCAAAATTAGCCAAGGTGTTTCGCGCCGATCGTTTCGGTTTGCGCGAAGAAAAATATGACTATCTTAACAAAACCACTTTTGAAAAAGTTAAATGGAAGGGGATCGACCCATCAGCGCCAAATTATGAATGGGTTGCTCGTGATACTAAAACACAAGAGAAATACATTGAAGGGTTTTCTGTAGCAGAGCTTTTTTCTATTAATGGTATTGGCATTACTACCGCACATGATAATTTCGTTATCAAAGAAAATAAAAATGAACTATTGAAAATGTATAAGGATCTTCAGTTAGCTGATCGGGATGCTAATTTTCTTCATCAAAAATTTATCGTTAAAAAGAAAACTGGTTGGAATATATTGGATGGTTACGACAATATTAAAAATGAGGAAAATTTAGAAAAATATATTCACCCAATATCTTATCGACCTTTTGACACTCGTCATATCTTTTATGAAGATAAATTTGTTTGGAGAACAGTAAGACGGTTAATGCAGCATTATATTGATGGGGGAAATGTTGGGTTATTGCTCACAAAAGGTGTTAGAGATCCTATTTATAATCATGTATTTATTACCAAAAATATTTCAGAAGCAATCTTTTTGTCTGGCACAACAGCTACGAATGCAATGAACTTACCTCTCTATCTCT
>JAHIZU010000065.1 GCA_018814265.1 Candidatus Margulisiibacteriota bacterium
CTTCCGCATAAAGTCCTCGACCAACATAAGCATTATTACATCTTGCTTCAATTGCAGTCCCATCATCATCTCCAGCATGAACATATAGAGTCGTGCCCTCATCAGCATTATCGGTTGCGTACATTTTACCTTCAAAATATCCGGCAAAATTGTTCGTGCCGCCATTTACCTTGCCATGAATAGCATATGAGTTGTCTGTGGTATTAGCAATAACGCCCTTAACCGCCGCACTATTTGAGCTGTCATATAACAATCCGCCAACGGCTGTTGAAGCAAGCCCTGCATTATAAAGCGTTCCAATAACCCCACCAGAAAACATTGAACCTTCAGCGGAATTTATAGCGGTTATGGCGATAGAATTAGTAGCTCTTGCCGTTGCCAGAATTGAGGTCAACGCAGCTCCTTCTTGGTGTGCCCAGATCTTACCAGTAGCCCCGATATTACCAGTTACTCCAAGATTTCCGTCAATTGTTATATTTCCAGGGGCAAGAGACTTAGCTGTAAAAGCATAAGGTGCAGATGTTAGAGCTTGCAGTTCCCCATTGTTATCTAAAAGATCTTGACTGCCAACTGCAGCCAGCATCCAGTAAGGAATATCAAAAGGAAGATCAGCTAGATCAGGATAGCCCTGATCAGCCCCCTCAAGAATCGCGGTAAAAAAACCATTTTCATCAGGTATAATAGTCATTCGCTTTGACCACTGTTTTGTCCCACCAGCAGCAGTAGCAGCATCATAAATAGTAAATGTAATTGTTGTTGTGGTATCTACTGCCACATCATCTTTCGTTAATCTTCCCTGAAAGCTGATCTGACCAGGAATTCCTGCTAAAGCTACTCCCGCAACTAAAGATACTAGTAATAATATAAAACAAATCTTTTTCATCATAGAAAACAACTCCTATTATAATTAATAACTATCCCAATTAAGCAGATCTTCCGCCAACCGCGCGGTCACAAACCTGGTGCGATACAGCATCTCCACTGTTTCCGACCTGGTCAGTTTGCGCTTCGGCTGGAACGGCCGGTCTTTTAAATATTCTAGCAGACCAACCCGGTAGGCGCCAGCAATGATCGGCGCGGCCCAATAATTGGATTTCACATCGCTAAACTGATTGGCATAAGCTTCCTGGGAAACATGATCAAAGCGCGCGATCATAGCCAGGCCTTCGGCCCGGGTTATGTTGTCCTTAGGCTTAAAAGTCCCGTCAGGATAGCCCAAAACTATCTCTTGCTTTGAAGCTTCGGCAATGTAGGCTGAAGCCCAGTGCCGCTCCTGCACATCAGGAAAGACCGTCATCCGCCCTGCTCCAGTTACCCCCTGGCTCTTCATTATTAATGTGCACATCTCCGCCCGGGTAATATTGCCCTCAGGTTTGAAGGTGCCGTCAGGATAGCCAGTGATAACCTTATCCATGGCCAGTAGAGAAATGGGCACTGCCACCCAATAGTCCGTGGTCACATCCGGGAAAGTGATCAAACGCAAGATGCGGACACTAACATCGCCAATTTCTTTTTTGTTGCCGCTATAGCCTTTGATAACCAGCTTGTTCTTACCTTCCTTAAGGGCGACAAAAGTGCTGAACTCGCCGCGCAAACCGACCTTAATCGGTATGTCGTTGATCCTAACTGTCTTGATATCAGGATGCAGGACTTCTCCAACCAGTTTCACCTTGCTCTCAAAAGTGATCAGTTTATCCGCAGGCTCAAGGATCTTGATCGGCACATCAATAGCTTTGGGCTTGGGCAAGCTGTAGCTTAAGGAGAAATAATGGTTGTCAACATTGGGCGCGCCGACAAATGTATGATAAGCATAATCAAAATTGAGGCCGCCAAGGTTTAGGCCGACACCAAAACAAGTATCCGAATACACGGCAATCTCCCCGCTATCGCTGCCCCCAGCATCCTGGTCAATCGCCGCGCGTAAAGCCAAAAGCGGGATAGGCTTCCACTCCGTGCCAATATGCCAGACCAGCGGCTGATCTGACATCGTGGGATGCATATCAAAATCGATCATGACCTTAACGTCCTGGCCGCGGAATTGCCGGATCGCGTCTTCTTCTCCAAATAGTTGGATAACCGAGCCGACCTCCAGCACCGCGGGATATGATTCTTCGTGGCCAGAGGCATAAGATAATTTACCGCCCAATGACATGGGTAAAATATTCTGCACCGCAGCGCCAAACTTTAACCATGGCTGCGGCGGCTGTAGTTTCATGCCAATATCAAGTTCGGTGCCGGAAGCAATCCCTGCCCCGCTCTGGATGCCGTCACCAGTTAAAGAGGCATTAAATAATTTTACGTTTGTGCCAAAAGAAATGCGGTCAGCCCAGGGCAGCTGATTAAGATAATTGATCTTCTTTAATTCATTGGCATAGGAAAGCACCACGGCTGTGTTGCGGTTCTCCATGACCGGCTGAGAAAAATCAAAGGTGTAGATCGGGTCAGCTGGATCAGAACCAGCCTCAATCGTGGTAGCATAAGCGCCGCCAATAAAATAGCCGGCATAACCAACGCCAAACACACCGTATTGTGTTGGATAAAAACCAGAAAACGACAGATAAGTATATTCTTCCAGGAAATTGCCGGACATGGAGGTCAGCTGCCAATTTTCAGCCTCAGCTAAACCAGCCGGGTTAGTAAAAATTGACCCGGCATCATTAGCTAAGCCAATATAGGCTTTGCCCAGGCCTAAAACTCTTGCGTTAGGAATGTTGCGGGTGGGGTCAATGGCCACAAATTGGGCTGAAGCGATTGAGCTGAAAAGAAACAATACCAATAGTAAATAAATAAATCTTTTCATTATGGCGCCAACATTGATCTATGCACGATCATAAATTTACCAGCCGCAACAATATTATTACCGTTAGAAAGACCAATGACCCGGACCATGCCTGCCCCAGGTTGAGTTAAACGACTGCCATTGATCGAAAAAGTATTGGTTTTTCCGGTAAAAGCAGTTTTGCCAATATCAGCTGGAGAAAAAGACTGCTCACAAACCTTTCTATGCGCCTGCATAATAAGGACCCTGACTTCATCATTGATCGCGATCTGGTCGCTGAACTGCATTTGCAAGTTTAGCGTTGGCGTAGCCGGATCAGTCGGATCCCAAGTCGCTGGATAAGCCAC
>JAHIZU010000066.1 GCA_018814265.1 Candidatus Margulisiibacteriota bacterium
AACAGCTGTCCGGCGGACAAAGACAAAGGGTGGCGGTTGGCCGCGCTATTGTTCGGCGTCCAGAAGTTTTCTTGATGGATGAGCCATTGTCTAACCTGGACGCTAAATTAAGGGTCCAGATGCGAGCGGAATTGCAGCGCATCCATAAAACACTCAAAGCCACTGTGATCTATGTTACCCATGACCAGGTGGAAGCGATGACTTTGGGGCAGCGGGTAGCGGTTATCTTGAATGGCGAGCTCCAGCAGGTGCAAAATCCCCTGACGGTTTACCAGAAACCAGCAAACCGCTTTGTGGCCGGCTTTATCGGCAGCCCGCCCATGAATTTCGTTAAAGGCACTATCAGTAAAAGAGGCAATGACCTGTATACCTTTAAAGCCGAAAGTTTTGAGCTGGAAGTGCCTAAAGAAGTTGATCACTTGCTGGAAAGCTATGTTGGCAAGGAGATCATTTTTGGTATCCGGCCGGAAGATATCTGGGACATCCCTTCTTCTGATTGGATCAAGGAACGGCTGATCATGGAAGGCATAGTTGATTTTCGTGAAATTATTGGCGCGGAAACTTATTTGTACGTCCATGTGGGCAAGAACCCGCTGATCTCCCGGGTAGGCGGGATGTGCGACGCCAGCACGGGCAGTAAGTTCAATATTGCTATTGACTTAAGAAAAGTGCATTTCTTTGATCCAACAACTCAACAAGCTGTTATTTAGGTTGTCAGGTGGATAGGAAAGAAGAACCGCTTATTTTTGAGAAGTCTTCGCCGGGGAGAAAAGCTTTTTCCCTGCCCGAGCTTGATATTCCTGAAGAAAAATTAGAAAAACTTATTTCTGACGATCTGCTGCGCGAGGAATTGAACCTGCCCGAACTTTCCGAAGTTGATATTGTCCGACATTTCACCAATCTTTCCAGGAAAAATTTTGGCGTTGATAATGGTTTTTATCCTCTGGGGTCCTGCACCATGAAGTATAATCCAAAAGTTAATGAAGAGATCGCCGCGCTGCCTGGCTTTACGAACATCCATCCTTACCAGCCGGCAGAAGAAGTGCAGGGGATCCTGGCGCTGCTCTATAATTTTGAGCAATATTTATGCGCTGTCTTTGGCTACGACGCGTTTACTTTACAGCCGGCCGCAGGAGCGCATGGTGAATTAACTGCTCTTTTGATGATCAAGGCTTTTCATAGGGATCAGGGGGTAGGGGTTAGGGATAAGATAATCATTCCTGACTCATCGCACGGGACTAATCCCGCGTCTGTGTCTATGGTTGGCTATAAAAGTGTGGTGGTTAAATCAAACGGTCGAGGAAACCTTGATGTTGCTGGCTTGAAAAAGGTAGTTGGCGATGATACAGCTGGCCTGATGCTGACCAATCCCAATACTTTGGGGCTGTTTGATGAGCACATTTTAGAAGTTGCGGACATAGTCCATAAGGCTGGCGGTTTGCTTTATTATGACGGTGCCAATGCCAACGCGACTTTAGGCATCTGCCGTCCCGCGGATCTGGGGTTTGATGTGGCTCATTTTAATCTTCACAAGACATTCTCAACCCCTCATGGTTGCGGCGGGCCGGGGGCGGGGCCGGTTGGAGTGAATAAGAAATTGGAACCTTTCCTGCCTGTTCCCAGAGTGGTCAAAGAATCATCTGGCTACAGGCTACGGGCTACTGGCTACGATAAATCCATTGGCAAAGTCCATTCTTTCCATGGGAATATAAATGTTATTGTCAAAGCTTATGCCTATTTAAGATCGCTGGGGGCTGAAGGGCTAAAAGATGTGGCAGAGAATGCGGTTTTAAATGCTAACTATGTGATGAAGCGATTAAAAGATCATTATTATCTGCCATATGACCGGACCTGCCAGCATGAATTCGTTATTTCAGCTAAGTGGCAGAAAGAAAAATACGGGGTCAGGGCCCTGGATATTGCTAAAAGATTGCTGGATTACGGCTTTCATCCGCCAACTATTTATTTTCCTTTGATCGTGGAAGAAGCCATGATGATCGAACCAACGGAAACAGAGTCTAAAGAGACCCTGGATGAGTTTTGCGAGGCCATGATCAAGATAGCCAAAGAATGCGAAACTGATCCGGAATTAGTAAAAAATGCCCCTTATACTACTCCAGTCAAAAGATTGGATGAGACCAAAGCTGCCCGCGAATCGAATTTGCGATGGACGCCTGGCAATTAATAATTTCTCCTGATTGTTCAGGGGCCTGCCACATGCAGTCTGACCTCAAGATGTTCAATGAGTTTGTGGTTGGTGGCCAACCGTCAGCCCTCCAAATCTATTCCTGGCAGCCAAAGTGTATTTCTTACGGCTATGCTCAAGACATTGAAAATGAATTAGCTGTTAAAGAGGCTAAACAGCTGGGCTGGGATATTGTTAAACGACCAACAGGTGGGGGAATTGTTTTTCACAATGAAGCGGAAGTTACTTATTCGCTAGTAACGGAAATTGATAATCCCAAGTTGCCTAACGGATTGGTTCCTGCTTATAAGAAAATTTCTGAGGCTGTTGTGTTTGCTTTAAGGAGCTTGGGGGTGGAGGCAGGGATAAGAGAGCAGAAAGTAGAACGTAGAGCGTTGAACGTAGGATTGTGTTTTTCTTATCCGGCTGAATATGAGATCGTTGTAAATAATCTGAAGATCGTTGGCTCAGCACAGAAAAGAGGCAAGAGGGCTTTGCTGCAGCAAGGCTCGATTTTTGTGCGCAACATGTCCTTTGATGAATTAGCGCTATTGAAGAAGCCAGGACAGGAGTATAATTCTGTCAGCGTGGAAGAGGTCCTGGGCCGGGAAGTTGATTTTGATGAACTTAGTCAGGCTTTGATCAAAGGATTTCATGAAGTTTTGTGTATTGATTTTGGAACCCGCGACTAAACGTCGCGGTTCCGAGCAACAGGGATGGTGATGAGATGGGTTGGCGATCAGTATTTAAACAACTGGACGATTACCGCTTTTTGATCCCCAAAAGCTTTAAAGATGGCATGCGCACCGATGGCTTGATCTACTCAAATGCCGCAATGATCCAGCATATTTTCTCAGAAAACGCTCACGAGCAGGTGGCTAATGTGGCTTGTTTGCCTGGCATTGTTGGCCGCTCCCTGGCTATGCCGGATATTCACCTTGGCTATGGTTTTACCATTGGAGGTGTAGCGGCTTTTGATCCAAAAGAAGACGGCATTATTTCCCCTGGTGGGGTTGGTTATGACATCAACTGCGGGGTCAGGGTCCTGCGCACTGACCTGGTTAAGAAGGAAGTTGAGCCCAAGCTCAGGCAGATGGTCGATACCCTGGCCAGCAACGTGCCCTCCGGGGTTGGCTCGGAATCCGAGCTGAGCTTATCCCGCAAAGACCTGGACAAGATCCTGGAAACAGGCTCCAGCTGGGCGGTCAAGAACGGGTACGGAACAGGTGATGATTTGGATCAGACCGAGTCCCGGGGCTGTTTGGAGTGGGCTGATGCGTCCCTGGTATCATCACATGCCAAGGAAAGAGGGACTTCCCAACAGGGCACTCTGGGCTCTGGCAACCACTTCCTGGAGGTCCAGTATATTGAGGAGATTTACGACGACAAAATTGCTCAAGCGTGGGGTTTGTTTAAGGATCAAGTGACGATCATGGTGCATTCCGGTTCCCGCGGCCTGGGGCATCAGGTCTGTACAGACTATATAAAGGTGATGATTAGGGCGGCCCAAAAGTACGGCATAAAGCTGCCAGACCGCCAGCTTTGCTGCGCGCCAGTATCGTCACCTGAGGGTAAGGATTACTTTGGAGCCATGGCCGCGGCTGCCAACTTTGCCTGGTGCAACCGGCAGATGCTGATGCATTGGACCAGGGAAACTTTTGCCCAGGTTATGGGTGGTTCAGCTGACCGATTGGGCATCAGATTGGTCTATGATGTGGCGCACAATATCGCTAAGATGGAAGAGCATGGCGGCAAAATTTTATGCGTTCACCGCAAGGGCGCGACCCGGGCTTTTCCGGATCAACCAGTGTTAGTTCCTGGTGACATGGGCCGGTATTCTTACATCATGGTTGGCACAGAAAAAGCCATGCAGGAAACCTGGGGTTCTGTTTGCCATGGAGCTGGCCGGCTAATGAGCCGCTCAGCTGCTTCTAGAAAATTCTCACCAGGCCAGCTGACCGCTGAGCTGGAAAAGCAAGGGATACTAGTGCGCTCGGCTACCAGGAAAGGTTTGGTCGAAGAGGCGCCCGGAGCATATAAAGATGTTAGGGAAGTAGTGGATGTTGTCCATAATTCCGGGCTTGCCAGAAAGATTGCCAGAATGCGGCCGATGTGTGTGGTGAAGGGATAATTAACTTTCTTGGCAGCCAGGAGCAGCATTTTGGAGAGTTCTTCGAAAAGAGTGCTTTTTGATAAACACTGAGTAAACTCGCTATTGGACAGCCAGTCCTGGGTTTGCTTCAGACAGCAGCTCAACTATGGTTGAGGTGACCGCTCCCCGAAAAATGGCTGGAATGACGGTGATATCTAAGGAGATCTGCTGTTGTGCTGGAATGGTAATAGTATTGTTAATTTTCAAGTCCCGAATAAATCTTATTTTGCGCGGAGATCCTTTATCATCGAAGTATAGGTCGATAGTATTTGGGGGAATGACCAGATCCTGGGATTGGCGCAAAATATCCAAAACATCATTCATTTTGACATCCTCAACTTTATTTCCGCGTATTATTTTGAGCGGGGGAAGATAAGAAGCGTAATCTTCCACCTTGCCCGCCATACTGGGATGCCTCTCCATAAACAGGGCGATCGGAAGTTTTACTTCGGACATTAGAATGCCACCTTCGAACGGAGCGAAAGATTTATCGCACATCAGAGAAAGGGCGAGATTCTCTTCCGGGAAAAGCGGTCGCTGATATAATAAATTGCCGCCTTCGGCATGGCATATTTTTTCTCCTGCAAGTAATCTTATCCCTTCTGCAGTCATCGGCCTGGCTAAACATCCTGATTCTACTCGACCAGAAGGATGGAATGAAACCGTGCCGGGTAAGCTGAGTGTAATCCAGAAAAGATTATCCGCTGTTTCTGATTTATATCCTGCATATGATATTCCATCGATCTCGGTATCCCGGGCCAGTGTTCCGTTAGCGGGAATACCGTTTTCGTATAACAGAAAAAAGGGGTTGTCGCGAACAAAGACTATATTATTACCATTAACGTTAAACTCCGTGTCGCGGAGTAGACTGCCAGATTTTGGGCGCCCATTGGGGTAAAAATCAATGCTTGTATTGCCGCGGAAAACAACTTTATTGCCATTGACAGTGAACGCTGTGTCGTGAAGAAGGGTGCCTGAAGCCAGGATCCCGTTGCCATACAATTCTAATGAAGAACTGTAACTATCAGAACCACCGGAGAAATGTACTCTAACGCCGTTGACCATTAGGCCGGTGTCGTGAGCCAGGCGCCCTCTAATAGAATTATCGTACTTCCATAACAACGGTCCGCTTCGAAAGGTCACTTCTAGACCTTTGATTAGAAACTTAATATCTTTTGAAACATTGAAAGCAATTCCATCATTAAATATATCTATTTTATCCCCGGACTGTAACGTTACTTGATTGTTAAAAATGGTAAATGTTGTTTCCTGGGCTAGAGTTGCGGTAATGTAACTCAAAGATTTTTCAACTTCAATTTCATTAGAACGAGCATCGAATGTGCCGTCAAATTTAAACTCAGTTCCTTCTTTGAGGGTGAAGCTTATATCCTTAGGCGATAGAATAATTGTTAGATCGAGCTGTAGTATGCCTCTGAAAACATAGTTTTTAATATAATCAAGCGCATCGGAGGTTACGGTCTGGACCGTCCCGGCTTGAAAATATTTGTCTTGGTTTTCAACCAGCTGCTTGATGATCTGTTCTCTTGATCCGGATATTACGGTTCTCTCTCCCGAATGACTTATTGCGGGTCGGAGCCCATCTTTAAAATGTGGGGCGGAGGAGCCGCAGCTCGCGGCTGCCAGGGCGATCGATAAGCGGGCGGCCAGGCGCCTGGCACTGTTACTCAGGCTGACGCGGTTAAATCCTAGTTGCATTCTGTTCTCCTCTAATGGTAATTTCCATATATTTATCGTTAAAAATGAATGATAATTTCAGCTATACGGAAAAATATTTTGAGCAGGAGCCCGGATGCGGCCGATGTGCGTGGTGAAGGGGTGAGATCTTTAATTGCTGTTAGCTGACGGGCTTATATAATTTTCAATAAACCCTGCCAGGGTTTTTACCAATGTAACCGGATCGACTAATTCCCTTTCAATCCCGTGTTCAAACATGCCTATATAGGTTGGATCACCTGCGCGAACTTTCCTGGTTGCATTGACCACATCGCGTAATTCCGGGGACATGGGTGGATCTGTTGTTTGCCTGTCTGCAGAAAGAACCTTCTGTTCGAATTCTTTGAAAACTAAGGCAACGTTTGCTCGAAGCAAAATATCAGCTACTTCACCCTTGGCCGGGGGATAAAGAAATATATGGGTCAGCATCCTTTTTCCTCCTAAGGCCGGGGGTTCACTCAGCTTTTTAAGAATTGCTGGCTTTTCAGGATGAGTGATTTGAGATGCTATATCGTTTACCGGAACACCGATGTTTTTCATAACACTAACGGCTGTGATAACCACGTGCCTATGCAAGTCTGACCGCGCTAGGAGCGGGGTTAAAATATTGATTAATCTATTACGTATCGGCCGTGGAATCTCTGCTCTTCTTATGATGACCG
>JAHIZU010000067.1 GCA_018814265.1 Candidatus Margulisiibacteriota bacterium
CAATTAACGCTCCAATGGTTGAGCCAATGAGCGGCGCGACCAGCTGGCCAAAACCCTTGCCAAAGGTGACGATCCAGCCGCTTTCTTTCATCAGTTCCGGATAAACCAGGCCGGCTGGGCCGCCTGTCCAAGATAGTCCAGCGCATACCGCGATCACAGCCAACAGAGCCAGCACTCCCTCAAGGATCATGCCGCCAAAGGTAACTCGTTTGGCTGCCTTTTTTCTTGGCAGCTGTTTGGAGGTTGTGCCAGAGGAGATCAAGGAGTGAAAACCAGAGATCGCGCCGCAGGCAATGATCACAAACATCATGGGCCAGAGTGGCCCTTGAGCGCTTTGCTGGCTGATGAACATCGGGGCCTGCATTTTTGGCATGGAAACAAAAATTCCCAGATAGCCCAGGATCAGCCCGAAAAAGAGAATAAAAGCCGAAAGATAATCCCGCGGCTGCAGCAGTATATTTACCGGGATGACCGAAGCAACAAAGGCATAGCCCAAAAGAACAACGATCCAGATGGTCACGGCATGGGGGGAGTTTATAATGATAGGGAATTGCAAGCCAAGATAAATAAAATAACCGATCAAGGCCAGGGCAACCAGAGTGGCTTGCCACTGATTCACCTGCCAGCGGTAGACCATTAGGCCAAAGAGGATTGCGGCTAGGATCATCCCAAGGCTGGGGATAACAATTCTTGGTTCAGCCACCATGGTTTTAGCTGTTACAGCAGCGAATACAGCAACTACCAGGATCAATGCCAGCCAGAGGAACAAGGAAAAAACCAGGCGGCTGCGGCGACTGAGCACATTTTCCGCAACTTGCCCGACAGTAGCGCCCTGATGGCGCAGTGAGAGCATCAAGGAGGAGAAGTCGTGCACCCCGCCGATGAAAATCGAGCCAATAACTATCCAAAGCAGCGCCGGGCCCCAACCAAACAGCGAACAAGCAATGACCGGACCAATTATCGGTCCAGCGCCGGCAATTGAGGCAAAATGGTGACCAAAGAGGACGGTCCAGTGTTTGGCCGGGACATAGTCTAGGCCGTCATCTTTTAAAACTGCCGGGGTTTTCTTCGCCAGATCAATTTGCCAGACTTTTTTCTCAATAAAAGCCGCATAGAAGTAATAGCCAGCAGCAAAAAGAACCAGGCCCAGCAGCGCTACTAACAGCGAGTTCATGGTATTAGAATTATAACGCTGAAACTAAACTTAAGGCAAGCAAATTTTGGTGATTGACATCATTTTCCATAGTATTATAATTTTCACTAAGGGGTGAAATCTTATGGCAATAACAATAATGGAAAATGTAGTCAAGAATTATCGGGTTGGCAAGATCGAAGTGCCGGCCTTAAGGGGAGTTTCAGTCTCAATCGAAGAAGGGGAATTTGTTTCTCTGGCCGGGCCGTCAGGTTCCGGTAAAACCACCATGCTCAATTTGTTTGGCTGCCTGGATAAACCAACTGAGGGAAAGGTTTACATTGAAGACCGCAGCGTGGCTAACTTCTCCTCCAACAAACTGGCTGACGTGCGCAATCAAAAATTAGGCTTTGTCTTCCAGACCTTTAACCTCATCCCGGTCCTGTCTGCTTTTGAGAATGTTGAGTTTCCTTTGATCCTGTTGAAAGCAGATAAACCTAAACAGCGCAAGGAAAAGGTTATGAACATTTTAGCTGAGGTTGGCATAGCTGACCTGGCTAACCGCAAACCAATGGAAATGAGCGGCGGGCAGCAGCAGAGAGTGGCTATTGCGCGGGCCTTAGTTAAAAACCCTCAGATCGTGCTGGCGGATGAGCCAACAGCCAACCTTGACTCCGTGACTGGCGAGGACATCCTTAAATTAATGCTGGAAATGAACCAAAAGACCAAAACAACTTTTATCTTTTCCACCCACGACCCCATGGTAATGGGGTATGCGCGGCGTTTGATAAAAGTCCACGATGGGAAAGTGCAATCTGACGAAAGGAAGTAAGCAGTATCCATGGAACCTGAGACTGAACGTCTCGGTTCCATGTGATTGTATTAATCAAAAGGAACCGCGAAGTTTATTCGCAGGTTCCTTGGGAATATAAACATGCTTTTAAAATTAGCATTTAGGAATATATTCAGGCATTTTACCAGGACCTTTCTAACCTTCCTGGCGATTGCCCTGGGCCTGGCCTTGCTCATTATTATAGACTCGATGCTCACCGGCATTGACCAGGAATCATTTGACAGGATCATCAATTACGAGACCGGCCACATCAAGATATTTGACCGGGGCTATCGGGAAGACGAGGAGAATTTACCTCTGGATAAGTCCATTGAAGACCCTTCAAAAATTGTGGCCAAAATTGCCAAGGA
>JAHIZU010000068.1 GCA_018814265.1 Candidatus Margulisiibacteriota bacterium
ACTGAAGGGGTGGTGGACAGGGAGGAGATTAAAAATGATCGCCGCTGGCAGACGTTGCAGGCAATCAGGCAAGACCGGGTCCTGTTTATTGACGCGGACATTCTTTCCCGGCCAGGGCCGCGGGTAATTGAAGCGATCGAGCAAATTGCGGAATTTATTCATGAAGAAGCGCAAGAAAAAGATCAATAAGAAACAAAGAATTGCCGGGCTGGCTTTACTTGTTTTGCTGCTATTTTTGCTTGGGGCCATGGCCCTGTCTCTTTTGTTGGGTTCGGTTTTTATTTCCCCGGAAAATCTCTGGCAGAGTGAGATCCTTTGGCAGATCAGGCTGCCGCGAGTTGTCTTGGCCGCCCTGGTTGGCCTGTTGCTTTCTCTTTCTGGCGTGATCCTTCAGGGAGTTTTAAGAAATCCGTTGGCTGACCCCTATATCCTGGGAATTTCTGCTGGGGGAGCGGTTGGCGCGGCCATCTCCATTGCCCTGGGCGCGCAATTTGTGATCTTTGGCCTAAGCTCGCTGCCAGTTACAGCCTTTATATTTTCTTTGGTCGCAGTTTTTGTGGTCTATAAATTGTCGCAGGTAGGCGGCCATGCCGCGCCAGAAACCCTGATCCTGGCTGGGGTGGCTTTGTCAGCCTTTTGTGCTGCTATCCTGGCTTTGATCATTATTGTTTCCGGCAGTCTGCAAACGATCTACTTCTGGCTTTTGGGCAGCCTGGCTTCGGCCAGCTGGTCAAACGTGATCACGGTGATCCCTTATGCTCTTATTGGCGCGGGCATTGCCTATTTCTTTTCCAAGGAATTGAACGCCTTGCTGCTGGGAGAGGAGATGGCGATCACTTTAGGCATTGAGGTGGAAAAGACCCGGTTAATGCTGATTGGCGCGGCCTCTGTTATGACTGCTGCCGCGGTCTCGGTTTCTGGCTTGATCGGTTTTGTTGGTCTGATCGTGCCTCATTGGATAAGGTTGATCATTGGTCCTAATCATCGCCTGCTTATCCCGGTTTCTGCTTTGTCAGGCATGCTCTTAATGGTCGTAGCGGATACGATTTCCCGGACCATCCTATCGCCTTTAGAGATACCGATCGGCATTATTATGGCGCTGGTTGGCGCGCCATTTTTCCTCTATCTGTTGCGCCGCCGGAGGATAAGAGGCAAATGACCGTTTTAAAAGTTGAAGACCTGGTTTGCGGCTACAGTGTTAAGAAACCAATAATTAAAGGGGTTTCTTTTGCTGTTAACAATGGCGAGTTTGTGGGGATAGTTGGCCCGAATGGCTCCGGAAAAACCACGCTGCTGCGGGCGCTCATCGGCTTACTAGACGTCCAGAGCGGGACTATAACTATTGGCCAGCATAAGATTCAAAATCTGGAACGAAGAGAGGTTGCTCGCCGGATCGCCTTTGTGCCGCAAATGATGGAACCAGTGCAGGGCTTTACTGTTGAAGACTTGATCCTGCTCGGCCGGACCCCATATCTGGAGCGCTTTTCTTTTGAAACCGATGATGATCACGATGCGGTTGACTGGGCGATCGAGAAGCTCAAGATCGAAAACCTTAAAGACCGTCAGGTCACCGAGCTCTCTGGCGGCGAATTTCAGCGGGTGGCCATTGCCCGGGCCCTGGCCCAGGAGCCAAAGATCATGCTGCTGGATGAGCCGACTTCGCATCTGGATATCCGTTATCAGGTTAAGATCTGTAAGTTGCTTAGAACACTACGTACTAATCGTTCAATCGTGGCTACCTTCCATGATCTGAATCTGGCTTCTCGTTTCTGCAGCCGGCTGGTGCTGATGAAAAATGGCGAGGTGATCGCGGAAGGGCATCCTGACGATGTCATTACCCCGCAAAATATCTGGCAGGCTTATCGGATCAAGGTTACAGTGAGGAAGAATCCCCGGACCAAGAAAGCCAGATACGTTTTATTGCCTTAGGCTGCCTCAAGTTTATACACATCATAGGCCACTGCTTCATAGGGATGTGCTTTTTTCATAGCAGCAATTACTGGCTTTAGTTTCGGAGCTAAAACAATGGTTTCGAGGCGTGCTTCCTTGGTTTTCTCCAGCCTGCCTTTTTTCCCCTTGAATGGCGTGGCTCCTTTGAGGGGACGATATGTTCCAATCCCTTTTGAAATAAAGGCGCAGTTATCGTAGTTGCCAATCTGGCCGGCGCCGGCCAGACAGATGGCGGCGCGAACTTCTTCCAGATGGCTTTGCGGAATAAAAACTACTAATTTAAATCTTCTTGGTTTCGTCATTGTAGAGCTTGATCAGGCTGGTAGTGACATAACCTGGTTTTCCAGAACCGATTTTTTTCTTCCAGACCCTGGTGAGCGGGACCACCCCTGCGCCGGAGAAAGTGACAAAGCATTCGTCGGCCGTATATAACTCCTTAGGGGTAATTACCTTTTCCACCACGGGGAAAGCGGATTGCTTGGCCAGTTTAATGACGAGATCCCTGGTCAGGCCAGCCAGAATGGGCGCCTCTTTTGGCGGTGTGTTAAGGATGCCGTGTTTGACCACGAAGATGTTGCTGATAGTGCCTTCAGCTACATTGCCTTTTTCATCAAACATGATGGCTTCGTCCGCGCCGGCCCTGCTGGCCTCTGCTTTGGCCAACACGTTGTTGACATAATTTAATGATTTTATTTTTGACGCTGGGACATCGGGCCGGACAATGCTGCTGATGATCGCTTTCCAGCCTAAAGTGAATATTTTATTAGGATAAGGCTTTTGCGGCTCAACCAGAATGATAATGCTAGGCTTGCCGACCGCTTGCTTGGGGCTTAGCCCGTGGCCTTTTGTGGCGCCGCGGGTAATGATTACCTTTATGTACGACTCCTTATATTTATTGGCAGCGAGGGTCTTTAGGATAGCTAGTTTTAATTGAGCGGCAGAGGGCAGGGCGCGCAGGCGCAGGAGCTTGGCCCCGCGCAGCAGTCTTTTGATATGCTCCTCCAGCTGAAAGGGCTTAGTGTGATATGTTCTCAGGGATTCAAAAACTCCGTCGCCATAAAGGAAGCCCCGATCTGATACAGGAATAACTGCCTGCTCAAGCGGAACAATTTTGCCATTTAGGTAAGCTTTGCCCTTTGTCATCTGAGGTTAGTACAATTATTTTTCCAGATACTTCTTTACAATCTCGATCAGCTTAAAGGGGTCAAAGGGCTTGGAAATATATTCTTGAGCGCCTAATTCTTTGCCTTTAACAATATTGTTTTCAGCCGCTCGAACCGAGACAATAATGACGGGGATCTTTGCAGTTTTCGGGTCTTCTTTTAATTTTTGGCAAACCTCAAAGCCGCTCATTTCCGGCATCATAATATCTAACAGGATCAGGTCCGGCTGGCTGGACTTGGATTTTTCCAGGCCGGAAGTGCCGTCAACCGCGGTGATGACCTCAATACCTTCGGTTTTTAAGATATTAGCGATCATTTCTGTTGTGGCTGGATAATCCTCAATAATTAAAACTTTTTTTGCCATTTTGTTTCCCTCCTTAACGGGCTACCGGGACGGTAAAGATAAGTTTTGAGCCTTTGCCTGGACCGTCTGATTCGGCCCATATCTTTCCTCCATGAAGCTCAACCAATTCCTTGGCAATTGACAGCCCCATGCCAAGGCCGCCAGCCGCTCGATTGTAAGCGTTATCTATCTGGTAGAACTTGGTAAAAATCTTCTGCAGGTATTCTCTCTCAATCCCAATGCCGTTGTCAACAACTGCCACCTGAATATTTTGGTTTTCAGCCAAAACAACGAGATTGATCTCGCCCCCTTTAGGGGTAAATCTTGAGGCATTACCGATTAAGTTAGTCAGCACCCTTTTTAGTTTGATCTCGTTGCCAATAATGACGGGTAAGTGGGGTTTTACCTCTAGCTTTATGGTCTGGCCCCGGCCGTCCACATCTATCTTCATGGATTCGACCACCTCATTGATTATCTTTTCCATGATCAGGGGTTGCATTTGAATGGGTATCGGTTTGCCCAGCTCAAGGCGGGTGATATCAAGCAGGCCGTCAATTAATTGCTCCAGGTGACTGCATTGGCGATTCAGGATGATCATAATTCTTGTCTGTTCTGGGGAAAGCCGGCCGATCTTGCCGGCCAGCAACAGGGTTAAATAACCTTTTAAGGGGGTGACCGGGGTGCGCAATTCATGGCTAACCATGGATAAAAACTCGGTCTTCATCCGGTCAATGGTTTGCAGTTTAACCATGTCTTCCTTTAAGTCATTCATCATGTGCAGGATGGCTTTACGGCTCTTTTCCAGATCAGCGGTTCTTTCGCTTACTTTTACTTCTAGAGAGGCTTTTGCCTCTTCAAGATCACTCGTTCTTTCACGCACCCGAGCCTCGAGACCATCCTTGGCTTTATTAAGATCTTCCATTAGGTTCATTAAGGCTTTGCGGGATTGATCTGATTGCAGTTGTGAAAAGTGAGTATCAGCCAAGCTTTTTTCCAGCTGCTCTGAGGAGCCGCTAACCAGCCGATTAAAATAGCCGCTGATCAAAGCCGCCATAAAATAAAGGAACTGCATGGCCAGAATTTTGCTAAACAGGGCATATGGGTTGTTTAATAGTGTTGAGCTTGAACCATAGATGGTGAAGTCGGGAATTAAGTTGAAAAACTCCAAACAAAATATGGTGGTAACCATCAATGAGGCCAGCAGGGCATAAGCCATGGCTGCCCGCATGTTAAATATATAGCCATAGACAAATATTATTAAAGCCGGCATAAACCACCAGGGATTTTCAACCCCTCCAGCAAAATACAGCCCTACGGGAATTACGGCTAGATCCAGCGCCATCAAAGCGGACAGCAAAAAGTCATTAACTTTGTTTCTCCG
>JAHIZU010000069.1 GCA_018814265.1 Candidatus Margulisiibacteriota bacterium
GTTGGAAGAGCCGGAAATATTTAGAATCGCTTTTCAACCGAACTGAAAGCTGATATAATAAATCCCTCACAGATGGTTGTGGGCCCGTGGTGTAGCCTGGTTTAACACGCCTGCCTGTCACGCAGGAGACCGCCGGTTCGAATCCGGTCGGGCCCGATTCTAGTAAGGTCGATAATTCTTTAATATGCCGATTGAGTTTTTTAAGCTGTCTAAAATATCCTGCTTTAATCCGCCGTGGAACAGAATCGTTTCTTTGTAGTCTTTTTTAAAGGCCTTCTTTGGTGTGACAAGCCTTACTTCTGGGAGATAAAAGGAAATATTGTTGTAATAACTGTCTAGGTGCTCTTTTGATTTTTTTTCATCTCCAGCTTCATAATAAGCAGCGCTCATGATCAGGTGAGGGTTGTGAGTTTCGTTAACCATCAGGTTGCGCATGCCAGGAATAAAAATGCGTACGACAGGAATTTTTAAATGGTGACTCGTTTTGTCTAGAAGAATAGGATTGTATTTGTGTTTTTCCATAATTTTCAATATGTGTTCGATTTCATCTTTAATATCTGGTTGGCTCAAGTCAGGAATGTCAGGCATTTGAATGGTTTTGCTGCTCTTGTTCAGCATTTCAGGCCTCAATAGGGCTAAGAAGCCAAAATTCTTCTCAGGCAAACGCGGAATGATCTTGGACCAGTCGATATGCACATCTTTCTCAATTTTTTTTAATAGTGAGTAACCTTCAAAATATTCAGACAAGGCGCGGATAAGGGCCTTCTCAGGATTAGGATGTGTCCCATAACCGCACCCTTGATAAGTTAATCCGTGTTTGTCTGCTTTGTTAATTCCATAAACAACAAAAGTTGGGATGAGGAAGTCAAAAGAAATATTTTTGATCTTTATCTCAATTTTTGAGTGTTTGGCATTTTCTAATACGAGCCTGATCATTAGATTTCTGATGCTTTTTATTTCTACATCATTGGGGATTTGCTGGTCGCCAAATAAACGGTAAACATTTTCCCGCTCGATCACTTCACACATGGCCTGTAAGATAGCTTCTTCAATCGCATTGCCGGTGGCTAGGCCATTGGAAGTGAAGGTGTAATTGTGCCAATTAAGCGGATAGTAAAATTCTTTTTGGTTTAGCAGGGAAATCCCCTTAAGCCATTTTAAAGGGATGTTTTTAATTTCTTCTAGCAATTCAGCTTTGTTGTGCAAATTAATAAAATGGCCCAGAAAATAAGAGTCATCGACAGTGGGGATTTTACATTTTTTTATCTCATTGTATGTTTTAATTGTGTAACCGTCATAGTTTTTATAGTCAAAATGCAGCCAGGAATAACGTTCGGCAAATTCCATTATGGCACTGGCTTGTGATTGTTCCGGAGTCAACCCTTTACCGCTGGCACTCATTTGGTCGCTTAAGCTTGAATAAGAATACGCACCGGGAATTGTGTCTTGCCGAGGCTCTATTCTGAGATGGGAGAGGGTGTGTTCATTTTTGAAGCGTTCCATTGCGTTCTTGACTGTTGTTAAGGGATCTACGGTTTTATCCTGGTCAAGGGTATAATTTTTTAGGCAACTTTTTAATCTGAAGGCTGATTTTTTTTCTGTAAACATCTTCTCTAATTCAATCCTTATCTTAGCACAATTATCTTTCCTTTTCTGCGAGAGATTTTGCCGCTTTGTCCCGCGGCTTCCATTACATATATATAAACCCCATTATTGATTTGTCCGGCAAAGGCATCGCTTAAATTCCAGGTTGTTGATCTGACTGAATCAGCCAGGGTGTAGTTATCAGTTAGGACTTTAATTAAATCACCCGTAAGCGAATAGATTTTAATTTTTATAGCTGCTGGTTCAGCCAGGTTGTACATAATGGTAGAAGTTGAAGTGGCTGGGTTTGGTCCGCAGGCTAATGAATTGATGATAGTCTCTCTTTGCTCAGCTGCTTGAGCCTCTTGAGTGCTGGTTAGGATCAACATATCCCAGACATCCAGTTCAGGAACAGTAAAAGTAATGCTTGTTCCATTTGTGGTATAAGAAAGTTCCTGTTCACTTAGGTCAGGCGACTCAAGATATAATTTGTCCGGCCCGAAATTTGCGGGAAGCTCTAACGTGATCGCCAGGTTGCTGACTTTATTGGCAATATCATGGTTGACTAAATGCAGATAAACCCTTTCTGGATTAGCTGTTTTCCAGACTTGTCGGTTAATATATGTTTGGCTGATGCCCCCAATGACCCTGCTTGATAAATAATCATCAACATTGCTTTCAATGGTCGCCCGATAGGTCTCAGAAGCTGTTTGGGCATAACTTTTTGGCACCGCAGTTGCATCATAATAAATCTTGCCTGAGCCATAGGTGGTTACTCCGGGAGTCAAAGAAAGAGCAGTATCTATTTCCCCATAGGCGATCAATGTTCCTCCAGCGTTTACAAAGGAAAGCAGGGCGGACCTTTCCTGAGCGGTTAAAGA
>JAHIZU010000070.1 GCA_018814265.1 Candidatus Margulisiibacteriota bacterium
AACCAGTTTCTTTTCATAATCCGCTTTGCGGATCTCCGGCATTAGCTCCCAAAGGATCAAAATATTTTCCTCAACAGTCAATTTTCTAAAGATCGAAGGTTCCTGCGGCAGGTAGCCGATCCCCAGATGAGCCCGCCGGTGCATGGGCAAACGGGTGATCTCATGCTCGTCCTGGAAGACCTTGCCGGAATTGGGCCTGATCAAGCCGACAACCATATAAAAGGTAGTGGTTTTGCCGGCGCCATTTGCCCCTAGCAAACCAACGATCTCTCCCTGGTTAACTTCCACGGAAATCCCGTTGACCGCGACTTTGTCCCCGTATTTTTTAACTAAATTCTCTGTTTTGATGAACATGTTATTTGTTTGTTTTGGCGATCAGTTCTTCAAGCTTTCTATTAGCCGCGCCGGAATCAATGGCTTCCGCAGCCAGTTTATAACCCTCTTTTAGGTCTTTGGCTTTGCCGCTGATAAAGATTGCCGCGGCCGCGTTGATCAGGACGATGTTTCGTTTAGCCCCTTTGTCTTCGCCGCGCAAGATCGCCAGGGCGATCTCCGCGTTATCATTAACCGTGCCGCCGAGGATCTCGTCTTTGCCGGCTTTATGGGCGCCAAAATCTTCTGGTCTGATCAAGTAATTTTCGATTTTCTTATTCTTTAAGTGGGAAACTTTTGTTTTATCAGAGATGGAAATCTCGTCTAAGCCGTCCATCCCGTGGACCACCAAAGCGCGTTCGACCCCAAGATTACTTAAAACCTCGGCCATGGTCTCGGTCAAATCTGGATGAAAGACCCCCAGGACTTGGGCAGTGGCGCGGGCAGGGTTGGTTAGGGGGCCGAGAATGTTAAAAACCGTGCGAATGCCGATCTCTTTGCGGCTGGGCATGGCAAACTTCATGGCTTTGTGGAATTTGGGGGCAAAAATAAAGCCAATGCCAACAGTATTGATGCATTCTTCGACTTTTTTCGGCTCAATATCGATCTTAATACCTAAGGCTTCCAGGACATCAGCTGAGCCGCAACGGGAGGAGACCGAGCGATTGCCATGTTTGGCTACCCCGATCCCAGCGCCGGCAGTTACCAGGGCGGAAACCGTGGAAATATTAAAAGTGCCGGAGATATCGCCGCCCGTGCCGCAGGTGTCGACCAGATTTTGCCTGGTGGGGAAGATGTTGATGGCGTGCTCTCTCATTTTTTCAGCACAGCCGGTGATCTCATCCGGGGTCTCACCTTTAATTCTTAAGGCAGTGATAAAAGAAGCGATCTGAGACGGCGTGGCATCGCCCCGCATAATTGTATCCATGGTCAGGGCGGCTTCTTCGCGGGTCAAATCTTTACCTTCAACAACTTTTTTGATCGATTCTTTGATCATTTAATTGCCTCGCACTGTGCGCTTGTAATCATTAAGCGGCATGTTATAATTGTACCGTGAAATCACTGTCTTTTCAAGAAATTATCTCCAAACTAAATCAATTTTGGGCTAACTACGGCTGTGTTATTCGCCAGCCATATGACACTGAAAAAGGCGCGGCCACTATGTCGCCAGCCACTTTTTTCGGTGTCTTAGGGCCAAAACCCTGGAATGTCGCTTATATTGATCCAGTCAGGCGGCCGACAGACGGCCGTTATGGCGAAAACCCCAATCGTTTATTCCATTATTTTCAGTATCAAGTGGTGCTTAAGCCTTCACCCCTTGATGTGCAGGATGTTTACTTTGACTCACTTCGTTCGCTCGGCGTTGAACCGGCCAAGCACGATGTTCGTTTTGTGGAAGATAACTGGGAATCACCGACCTTGGGGGCCTGGGGAACTGGTTGGGAGATCTGGGCCGAGGGCATGGAGATCACTCAGTTCACTTACTTCCAGGAGTGCGGCGGCTTGCCCTGTAAGCCGGTGGCAGTTGAAATGACCTATGGTTTAGAGCGCATTGCCATGTTCATTCAAAAAGTTGATAGTGTTTACGATATTGAGTGGACTAAGGGCGTTAAATATGGCGATGTTTATCTGCAGCAGGAAAAAGAGCAATCAAAATATAACTTTGAGGTGGCTGATGTCGAGACCCTGAGCAATCTTTTCCAGACCTATGAAAAGGAAGCTCATCGCGTGTTGGACCAGGAATTAGTTATACCGGCCTATGATTATGTGTTGAAATGCTCTCATGTTTTTAATGTTTTAGACGCTAGGGGGGCCGTCTCCGTCACTGAGCGGATGGCCTATATCCTTAGAATTCGCAAGTTAGCAAGGAGATGTGCGAAGTTGTATGTAGAGAAATTGGAAACCAGCGAATAAACTTCGCGGTTTCCAATTTCAAAACCGCGACGTTCAGTCGCAGGTTTTGAAACTATTATGAATAAACTTAATGCATTGTTGGAAATAGGCTGCGAAGAGATCCCGGCGCGATTTATGCCCGGGTTTCTAAAAGACCTCGAGGAGATAGCGCAGGAAAAACTTCGCCAAGAACGGCTTGTCTTTTCAAAAGTTGAAACACTTGGCACCTACCGCCGCCTGACCCTCTATATCGAAGGGCTGGCCAAAAGACAAACAGACCTGGAGGAAGAAATAAAAGGCCCGCCCGCGGATAGGGCTTTTGATCCGTCTGGCAAGCCGACCCAGGCGGCCCTGGGTTTTGCCAGGAGCCAGGGAATTACCCCGGATCAATTGGTTGTTAAGGCCTTTGGCAAGAATGATTATGTGTTTGCCAGGATCCTGCGCCATGGACAGCCGGCTGAAAAAGTCCTGGCCTCACTTTTTCCGGATATTATCTCTTCGCTTTACCAGCCGCTGGCCATGCGCTGGGGCAATAATGATTTTAAATTTATCAGGCCGATCCATTGGCTGGTTGCCTTATGCGGCAATAAAATCGTTAAGTTCGAATTAGCCGGGATTAAGTCGGGTAATAAAACATCGCCACACCGATATTTTAAAAATGTAGGGACAGGGCTTGTCCCTGTCCGATTTGGCGGACAACCACAAGGGTTGTCCCTACATTCTTATAAAAAAGCTTTGGCTAAACTCGGCGTGGTTGTTGATCAAAACGAGC
>JAHIZU010000004.1 GCA_018814265.1 Candidatus Margulisiibacteriota bacterium
CCTGACCTGATCCCAACGGTCAGCCTTGAGCGCCTCACTTTAGAGGAATCCTGGCAGGATTTTGCGCCTGATTCCGGGGCCAACCTGATCGCTTTCAGGAACGGGCGCAATGTCATTTTCCTGCCGTTCTCTGAAGCGGAAATCGTCAATCAGATCCCTCTGCAAGCCCCCACCTGCCCTTGACTTTCGACCAGCCACAAGCCTATAATTAACTTCAGAGATCTCTTGAAGGTTCATCTTTAAAATAACAAGGAGGTGAATTGTAATGGAAGTAAGTGGCGCAGGCGGTGCAGCCCATGTCAATATTGGCGGCACGGCAATGATACAACAGGGACAGAATGTGACGATCTCTAATCCTACACCAACAGGCGGCACGGCTGCTGAAGCAGTTACCGGTCAGACCTATCCTCTCACTCAAGAGGGCATCCAACAAGCGGTTCGGGATTTGAACATCCAAAACTTCATTCCCGGAGCTGTGTTCGAATTTTCGGGGAATCTGCAGATCGAGTTTACCATAGGCGCTGACGGCCATGTTAATGAAGTTACTGTGCGTTCAGGCTTTAATGAAACTGATGATGACGGCAACGTTACTCGCTCATATCATCTTGGCCCTCGTTCGGCCTCGGGCGAAGGGGCCAGACCTTTCTCTCAACTGGCCCAGCAGATAGCCGGAGGTTTTGCCAACCTGACTTTTGAACCAGTCCCACCAAACCCGGATGGGACACCAGGGGAACAGGTTGTTCAGTTACCTCTCCAATTCGTTATACGACGGTAGTATTCTTTCCTTAAAAAGCAGCAGGTTAAGCATTATGCCTGCTGCTTTTTCATGCAAGTTTTCCCCTTTTTGAGCCGATAATATAAGTGAACCAACCCAAAATTTAATATTACTAAAGGAGGACCTATATATGAGTCCCAAAAGGAAGAAAAAGAAGCCCGCCAATACTATAACCCTTGATCCGGTCGAACTCTCCGATCGCCCGGAACCAGCTGACCATTACATCGACTCCAACCACGCAGAAACCCTGCAAAACCATATTAAAGAGAGCGTTGGCGGATCATTGGTCAGCGTTTCGCTTTAAGAACCCCCTTTCAATCGCCACATAAATTCACTTCAACCACCAAAGAGAAGGCTATAAAAGGCCCATAAAGGCCCGTAGGGGCTATTAAAGGCTTAGGGCTAAAATGAACTTAAGCCTTCATCCACTTTATGGGCCCTTACGGGCCTTCTTAGCCCTTTTTAATTTAAAAATCCCATGCAAGATAGGATGAAAGCACCTGTCAAGTTGATAGAATAGGATTTATCAATTAAAAAGGAAGGTGCTTTTATGGGAATGGTGTATTGCGGCGTGGATCTCCATTATGAGACTTCGACTTTCAGGTTCTTGAATGAGACCGGAGAAACTAAGCAAGCAATAGAAGTCAAAACAAACAAAGAAACGATTGAAAACCTGCTTGAAACTTATCAGGAGCATAATATTGCTTACGCGTTTGAAGCTGGTAACATGGCTCAATATTTCCATCGGATAGTAAATGGCAGGAAAAACACCCAAAAGATACACGTTGTCCACCCCTATAAATTTAAAGTGATCAGCGAGAGTAAGAGAAAAAATGATAAAGAGGACAGCCTTAACCTGGCCAAAGGGCTCCTGAAGGATTATCTGCCCACCCCGGTCTATGTTAAAAGCGAAATTTGCCGCCAGATAAAGTTTTTGCTCAATTTTAGAAGACGCATGATCGGGACAAGAACTAAAATTATTTTACAGGCAAAGTGTCTTCTGCGAGGGCTGGGGGTAAAAGAAAGCCAGCGCTCTTTAACAGCCAGCAAGGGTTTTGCCAGGGTAATCAATTGTTTGGCAGAAGAGCCGTTCTATAAAGCGTCTGTCACCGGACTTTCCGCTGAATGCCTGGCAGAAAACACAAAAATTACCAGGACTGAACAACAGATCAGAGAGTTGATTCAGCAAAACTTTGAACAGGAATATGAATGGTTAGTTACTATTCCCGGCATTAGTTTCGTGACTGCGGCCACGATTCTTTCTGTCGTTGACGACATCAGCCGCTTTGAAAGAGCCGGCCAATTTTCCAGTTATTGCGGCCTAATCCCCTCTGAACATTCGTCCGGAGAGAAAACTTGCCGTGGAAGGATTACTAAAGAAGGAGTAAAAGAATTAAGAAGTCTCTTTGTTCAGGCTGCCTGGACTATTGTCAGATGGAAAAAGATCCACGATGAAAAAACAATTAAACTCAAAAAGAAGTTCTATCGCATTTCCATTAAACAAAAGAACTCACAAAAAGCAGCAACAGCCATTGCCAGGCATTTATCCAGAATTGTTTTTGGCGTTTTAAAAAACAAGACGCCTTATTGCGGGGAAATAACAAATAGAGCTAAAGCCTGTATGAATTAAAACAGGGTGGGAGGAAACTTCGTTCGAAAACTTTTAGGGTTTTCACCCTAGCATGCAAGATTGAAGCCCTCCCACGATAGAAAACTATAGTGCGCCTTTAAGCGCGGATGCAAGTATATGCTAACGCTTTTTTTGTTGTTTGAAAAGGGGGCAATATTAGAAAAAACATTTAACTTGACAGGTGCTTTCATGCAAGTTTTCCCCCA
>JAHIZU010000005.1 GCA_018814265.1 Candidatus Margulisiibacteriota bacterium
AGAAACCGCCCGATAGGCATTCTGGATCGCAAATTTTATCCCGTCACCAAGCGCTGTAACCCCCAGGACTCTTCCGCCTGAAGTCACGATCTGTTTACCGCTTGCCAGCTTAGTTCCAGCCTGAAAAACATAGGCGTTATCTAATTGGTCAACTTTATCTATCCCGGTGATAGGAATTCCCTTTTCGTACTTGCCTGGATATCCACCGGAGGCCAAGACCACACAAACCGCGGCTTTTTCATTCCATTCAATTAATCTGTTATCAAGCTTTCCCGAAACCACGGCTTCAAATATTGGGACAATATCGCTTTTCATGCGCATCAGGATAGGCTGAGTCTCAGGATCACCAAAACGACAATTAAATTCTAAAACCTTTGGGCCATCTTTGGTCACCATTACACCTGCGTAAATAACTCCCTTATATGGAGTCCCTTCCTGGTTCATGCCAGAGACAAAAGGCCTGAGAACGTTAACCACGATCTCCTCCATCAGTCGATCAGTGACGATCGGGGCTGGAGAATAAGCTCCCATGCCTCCGGTATTCGGCCCTTCATCATTATCAAAAACCCGCTTGTGATCCTGAGATGAAGCTAAAGGAACAATTGATTTACCATCTGTCAAAGCAATAATAGAGGCTTCTTCCCCCACCAAACACTCCTCGATTATCACCTTGTCCCCTGCTTTACCAAATTCCCTCTTTACCAATATTAAATCAACCGCGGCAATTGCTTCCTCTTTGGTCTGACAAACTATGACCCCTTTACCAGCTGCTAAGCCATCCGCTTTAACCACAACTGGCGCGCCTATTACATTAATATAGTCATGGGCCTCTTTTAGATTATCAAAGATCCCAGCTTGAGCAGTGGAAATCTCATACTTGATCATAAATTCTTTGGAAAAGACCTTGCTGCCCTCAATCAGGGCCGCTCTTTGACAGGGGCCAAATATCTTTAGCCCATCTTTCTCAAAAATATCAACAATCCCAGCTACCAGTGGGACTTCTGGCCCAACCACGGTTAGATCGATCTTCTTCTCTTTAGCGAATTCTTTCAGCGCTTTGATATCTGAGTCCTTGATCGCCACATTCTCAGCCAGTTCGGCCGTCCCGGCATTTCCCGGCGCGCAATAGATCTTATCAACCTTCGGACTTTGTGAGATTTTCCAAACTAAGGCATGTTCTCTCCCGCCTGAACCAATAACTAATATTTTCATCTCATTCCCCCATTCGTTCATTCGTTTTAGATTCGTTGATAGCTGCCTCCCTAATGTCTACTAAGCGCAGCTGCGCTGTCTCAAACCCATTCCATTCATTCGCTTCCAAATGATAGGCAACATCATAGCCTATATTATATGTAAGCTGATCAGCCAGGTCGCCCAGATTAAAACCAATAGTCTCCAGGTTACTCTGACCATCAGTCATTTTTAACTTAAGGTGCTGGCCATTATTGCCAACGCGGCGCAGGTCAGAGAGCTTAAGGCCCTGGCTCATAAAAATTGGCGTGGGGTTGCCTTCGCCATGGGGATCAAGAATTTCCAGTTCCCTGATCAGACTCATGGTTATTTCCGAAGGAGCAAGTTTGGCATCGATCATTATCTTCGGACTAAGCGCTTCGGCTGAAAGGCTGGCAGCCCCCGCCTCCTTTAGGCGGCTGAACAACGCAGCAATATTATCAGCTTTGATCTCAAAACCCGCAGCCCCGGCATGGCCGCCAAAATCAATAAAAAGATCCTGACAGGAATTTAACAAATTAAACACGTTAAAGCCGCTAATTGATCTGGCTGAACCTCGGCCAATGCCCTCATTGACCCCAACCAAGATGGCTGGCCGCACAAAACGGTCCACAAGCTGAGAAGCAACAATGCCAATTACTCCGGGATGCCAGTTTTCACCAGAGAGCAAAATCAGCTGGTTTTCACTAATATAGCTGTCATCCAGCCGAGAAAAAACTTCCTCTTTGATATCCCCGCCAATTCCCCGCCGCCGCACATTGATCTTGTTTAACTCCAGCGCCAGGGCCCTAGCTTGGGCCTCGTCCTCAGTAAGCATCAACTCTAATGATTTGGTAGCATGCTCCAGCCGGCCTGCTGCGTTAATGCGCGGGGCCAAGGCAAAATAAACATGATTGACAGAAAGATTGCCTTTTATGGAAGATACTTCCGCCAAATGCTTTAGCCCCAGCCGTTTTCGCTCATTAAGCAGTTTTAATCCTCTGACTGCCAAAACGCGGTTCTCTGCAGTTAAGGGCACAACATCCGAGATCGTGCCCAGGGCGGCCAGATCAAGCAAAGATGTTAAAAATACGCTGTCTTTTTCACCGGCAACACGCAACAACGCCCAGGCAAATTTGAAAGCAACTCCGGCGCCGGAAAGGTTTTTTGAAGGGTGTTCCCCGGCAATTAGTTTAGGGTTAACTACGGCATAAGCTGCGGGCAGCTTTACGGGTAGATTATGATGATCAGTGACAATGACGTCCAGGCCCAAGGCCTTGGCTTGCTCGATCTCTCTCAGGCTAGCGGTACCGCAGTCAACAGTAATTACCAGCTTGACCCCTTTGGCAGCGATCTTTTTAACTGACGCTTGAGATAAACTATAGCCTTCATCATAACGGTGAGGAATGTAGTATTCAGCTGAGATGCCAAGGAACTTTAAAGAATGAAGCATGATCGCGGTTCCCGTAACCCCGTCCACATCATAATCCCCGTAGACCAGAACCTTTTCTCCGCTGGCTCGAGCCTGAAGCACCCTCTTTGCCGCCTGATCAATATTAGGTATCTCAAATGGATCGCAGAGCTCTGCTAGTTGAGGATTAAGAAAACCTTGTGCCTGTTTGAGAGTGCTGATGCCACGATTAAGCAAAACCTGGGCTAACAAGGGAGAAAGCTTGAGCTCCGAGGCAAACTGCTGTTTTAATTCTGGTTGCTGAGCAAACTGCAGCCACTTTTTCATCTTAAAAAAATCTTTTCGCCAAACTTAAGATTCCCTGCTTCCAGGGTACGCGATGCGAGATCCCAGATTGTTTAGCAAAATTATTAAAATTATCCAAATACCATTTATAATTTCTGACCAAAGCGTCTTTGTTAGAATATTTTGGCTTAAAGCCCAGAAGTTTTTCCGCCTTTTCAATTGAAACGAAAGAATCTTTACTGGCAGTTTCATAAACCCACTTATACAGCGGAGATAAGCGTAAAAACTCTAAGAAACGCAAGGTCATGATCACCGGGGC
>JAHIZU010000071.1 GCA_018814265.1 Candidatus Margulisiibacteriota bacterium
CCGATAAATTGCCGATAAACTTTCTACTTAAAAACATATTTCCTTCCTCTCTTCTCGCCAACCGGCTCAATTAATTCCATTTTTGTTAAATCAGCTAAATCCTTCCTTAAGGTTCTGTCGGCAGTTTTGCGCCAGATCTTCTTAAAATCTCCCAAAGCTATCATACCATGCTGTTTAATAAACTCTACGGCTGTCTTTTGCCTCTCATTAAGACCAAGCTTTCCTATATCTTCAGGAATATAATATTTTCTGAAAGTAACAACCAAACTACCCGAAGCTTCCTCAAAGATCGGCTCAGGCAAGCCTTCGCTTAAACAGGTTTCAATCATTCTATTGGTTCCGGTCCCCCATTCCTCAATGTACTTTATCAGAAAGAAACATCTTCCAATTAAAGGGTTTCTTAAAATTGATCTATGCTTCTTCCCTAAGTCTTCTGGAGTTAAAGGGGCAGGAAGCGGCCCACAACCCCACACTTCCAGCCTGTCATCAAAAATTCTTATTTGTATACTACTCTGAATCATATAATCCCTATGACAGACCGCGTTCGTTATTGCCTCTCTTATAGCTTCAATTGGATATTCCCATTTTTCCACCCTCTCAGTCCCTTTAATTTCGGCATGCAATCTAATATGTTCCTTAACAAATTCTAATGCATCCTCTCTTTGGTCAATAACGCTTCCCCAAAAAACTTTCATGTCAATAAATTCTAATGGTTTTATCCCTTTAAACCTGGCGCACTTCACCTCCGCCTGTGAAATAAATTCTTGAGGATTTTTACCAAATAAAAGTAGGGCTGCATTTGAAATTTTTCCGTCCACAATTAAATTCAATTTCTTTAAGGCCTCTTTAATTGATGTGCCTGGATCAATTTCCAATTTTCGCTCGATCTTCGCCCTTCTTAAAAATGATTTTACCTTTTTATCATCAATGTCCTTAAGAACCGCCCCCTTACAAATCTGCTTATCGAACCGCAGCTTATCTCTATGCTTTTCCAAAATTGCCCCTTCATATTCATCCTTGCTCACCCTGACGGTGGACTTTCCCACCCTTTTATATGGCCTGCCGGACGCCAAGACCAGTTTGTCATGCGATGGTTTAACTTCAACAACAAGGACATTTTTCTTATCTGCTTTTACAATGCTAATATGCGGATGGATTTTGGGATCAACTTCCTGCCGGATCTTATTAGTAAGCCGCTCGATTGTGTCTTTCCCTATTTCAACACCAAGAATTCTGCCGGAATCGGAAATGCCAATGACAATTTTACCGCCTTTGGTATTGGCAAAAGCTGTCATCGTTTCGATAATCTCATTCATTTGAGATAGAGATGGCTTTAACTCAATTGTTTCCGACTCTTTAATTCCCTTTAACCAGTTTTTCTTATTCATTTTTGTCACTTACCGCTCACTCCCCGCTGTTTACTTTCGGCTCCGGCACCCGCGATTTTTGATTTTTTACATCAATCGTACCAGCCTTTTACCCACCCAACATAAGCAAAGTCGTTAGTATCTACCGCTCCTTTACACAGCACAATAAAGGTTTCACCTGGCGTAAATGTTCCAGCTAAGTAACTAATCGTAATATCAGCTTCTGTCGCTGATTGTCCGGGAGTGCTGGTTGATCGCAGCGTTCCACCGGTATCATAAACATAAACCGTAACATTTTTGCTTGTGTCAGAAACCTTATAGTGAACTTTTAGAGAAGTGCTTTCCCAGGTGGTAAAGTTATAAGGCACCTGGATTTGATAGACAATATCAATATCCTGGCCATCTGAGAGACCGTCGATAACATTCCACTGTTCCATCACTGAACCGGCTTCGAATGTATTCCAGGAATCACAATTATTATTGGAGCCGTCGCCATTGTGAACGCCCATTATGGCCGGATGATAGATATTCATAACACCAGCGCCTTTGATCATACCCGTAACATCAAGGCTTCCGCTTAATGTGAGAGTATTTGCAACAGCAACCTCAATTGTCTGGCCACTTTGAGTTACAACCGCATTGCTGCCAGCTTTAATATCAGCTGCTCCAGTTATTGGAGTTGCTCCCTGGGAAGAAATGCCGGTTACGCCGCCAGCTCCAGCCGCTGTAGTCTGGATTGTGCCGTCAGGGAATTTGACGCCGCCTAAAGTTGTTTCCATGGTTCCAGCAACGGTTAATCTGGAAGTTGGCTCATCTGAAGCAATACCGACAAATCCATTTGAGCCAATTGTCATTTTATTTGATCCACCTTGTTGAGCATTTTGAGCAAAGTAGATTGGTCGAAGAACTCCACCTGAAGCCTCAATGTTTATTGCCAATGCCTCAACCGTTGTGCTGGCCGGAGTCCCGGCATTTATAAGGGCATAATTACCAAAAGCGCCTCCAGCATAACCTGAACTTAGCATACCAAAAATAGCTTCCCCGCCCTGATCATTGGTAGCCACATAAAGAGCTGCTGCGCTAGTATCACTGGAGTTATTTTGAACAGTTATACCTGCGAGGC
>JAHIZU010000072.1 GCA_018814265.1 Candidatus Margulisiibacteriota bacterium
CTTTCTTCGGGTGGAGATCTTTTTCAGGTCAACTCGGGCGGTGAGGGGGCCAAAGGTTTCCACAATGTCGGAGCGGCGAAAGGCCTTGGCCCGGGGAGCGGACAGGTCGGCCACAACCAACTGGCCGTCTATATACATATTGCCTTTGCTAACGTTGTTAAGATAGTTGATCTCTTGGTTATTAGTTGTCCAGCCTTCTTTGGCAAAAAATTCCCAAACTTTTTTGCCCTCTTTGCGGCCGGAAACCCGAGTATCTTTGAATTCCGCGATCTTTTCAGTCTTTTTTTCGGAGAAGTATGGTGATTGCCGGGGGGCAATGAAGTAATATGCGAACCCCATAACGATCAAAGAAAATATAGCGGCTATATAAACTATTTTCCAGGCCAGATTATCATCCATAATTTTGAATTATAGCACGGTTGACACTTCTTTTGCAGTGGTGCTATAATGAACGCTCGATTTACAAAAAAAAGGGGGAAAAACGTAATGGCGATCAAGGTAGGGATCAATGGTTTTGGCAGGATTGGGCGGCAGGTATTAAGCGCGATGTCGGAAAAGGGGGTTGTGGGCAGTGAGATCGATGTGGTGGCAGTGGTTGATATTGTTACTGACGCGGAATATTTCGCGTATCAGATGAAATATGATTCAGTCCAGGGCAGGTTTAAAGGTGAGGTCCGCGCAGCAGCGGCTGATGTGCTGGAAGTCAATGGCCATAAAATTAAATGTGTCATGGCTACCAAAGAGCCGGCTCAATTACCCTGGAAAGAGCTGGGTGTTGATTACGTGATTGAATCAACCGGTCTTTTTACTGCGTCAGAAAAAGCGCAAGGCCATCTGGCTGCCGGCGCCAAGAAAGTGATCCTTTCCGCGCCTGGCAAAGGTGATGTAAAAACGATCGTTCTTGGGGTTAATGATAATGAATATGACCCGGCCAAACACCATATTATTTCTAATGCTTCCTGCACAACCAACTGTCTAGCCCCGGTGGTTTATGTTTTGCTTAAGGAAAAGATCGGCATTGAGACTGGTTTGATGACCACGATCCATGCTTATACCGCCACCCAGAAAACTGTTGACGGCCCGTCCAAAAAGGATTGGCGGGGCGGCCGCGCGGCAGCGATCAATGTGATCCCTTCTTCAACCGGCGCTGCCAAGGCTGTTGGCGAAGTTTTGCCTGAGACCAAAGGCAAGCTAACCGGCATGGCTTTCCGTGTTCCGGTTGCTGATGTTTCTGTGGTGGATCTGACCTTCCGCTCTGTCAAGGATACCTCGATCGAAGAGATCGACGCTTTGATGAAAAAAGCTTCCCAGACCTATCTAAAAGGCGTCCTTGGCTATGCCAATGAAGAAATGGTCTCCAGCGATTTTATCCATGATGACCGCTCTTCGATCTATGATTCGCTGGCCACGATGCAGAACAACCTTAAGGGAGAAAAACGGTTTTTCAAGGTTGTTTCCTGGTATGACAATGAGTGGGGTTATTCCTGCCGTGTTGTTGATCTGCTGCAAAAGATCGCTGGCAAGAAGTAAGGAGGGCTGGTCCCATGGCCAAGAAGACAGTTGCTGATATCCCGGACAAGGAACTTAAGGGAAAAAAGGTTTTTGTCCGCTGTGATTTTAATGTTCCGCTCGATGATAAGCAGAACATAACTTCGGACAAGCGGATCAGAGCAGCAATGCCAACGATCGAATATTTGATCAAATGCGGGGCCAGGTTAATCCTGGCCTCTCATTTAGGCAGGCCAAAGGGGGAAGTCAAGAAGGAGTTAAGCTTGGTTCCTGTCCAGAAAAAGCTGGCTGAGCTTTTGGGCAAACCAGTGGCCATGGCGCCGGACTGTGTTGGTCCGGAAGTTAAAAAACTGGTTGACGGCCTTAAAGACGGCGACGTGTTACTGCTGGAAAACCTGCGCTTTCATAAGACCGAGACTAAGAACAATCCTGAGTTTGCCAAAGAATTAGCTTCGCTGGCTGAGATCTACGTTTCAGATGCTTTTGGCACTGTTCACCGCGCTCATGCGTCAACAGAAGGGATCGCCCATCATTTACCGGCTTACGCTGGTTTTCTCATTGAAAAAGAACTTAAATTCCTGGGCGGAGCATTGACGGATCCTAAAAAGCCTTTTGTCGCCATCATTGGCGGGGCTAAGATCTCCGGTAAGCTGGAAGTTCTAAAAAGCTTAGTCAATAAAGTAGATTCGCTGATTATTGGTGGCGGCATGGCTTATACTTTCTTTAAAGCTCAAGGTGTTGCTGTTGGTAAATCACTGGTAGAAGATGACCTGATCGATGATGCCAAAGCGATCCTAAAAGCGGCCAAGGAAAAGAATGTGCCGTTCTTGCTTCCCATAGATCACGTGATCGCTGATAAGTTTGCGGAAGACGCCAATAGCAAGGCAACTTCAGATACAGCTATTCCTGATGGCTGGCTAGGTGTTGATATAGGACCTGGATCGGTTAAGAAATTCAGTGAGGCGATCAATGGGGCTAAGACCATTGTTTGGAACGGGCCAATGGGTGTCTTTGAAATGCCAAAGTTTGCTGCCGGCACCTTAGGTATTGCAAAAGCTGTGGCTGACGCGACCTCAAAGGGTGCTGTTTCCATCATTGGCGGCGGTGATTCTGCTTCCGCGGTCAAGAAGGCTGGACTGGCTGATAAAATGTCCCATATCTCCACTGGTGGTGGAGCTTCGCTGGAGTTTCTTGAAGGAAAAGTGCTTCCTGGCATAGCGGTTTTGCAGGATAAATAGTCTTTCGGGGCTGTAGCTCAGTTGGGAGAGCGCGGCGTTCGCAACGCCGAGGCCGTCGGTTCGATCCCGATCAGCTCCAATTCTTAAAAAGAGGTGCCAAATGCAATCAACTCTTGTGGTTATCAAGCCGGATGGATTGAAAAAGTCACTGACCGGTAATGTTCTGACCAGGTTGTCAGAAACAAAATTGCGCATTGTTGGGGCCAAGGTCCTGAAGGTCTCAAGAGCATTAGCTGAAAAGCATTATGCCCATCTCAAAGACAAGTCTTTTTTTGATGATGTGGTCAAGTATCTAACTGGTGAACTTCATGGTAAGCAATACGCCCGGGTAATGGCGCTGGTTTATCATGGCAAGGACGCTATCGCAAAAGTGCGAGAGCTGGCTGGAACAACTAATCCTGAAGAAGCAGACCCGACCAGTATTCGGGGGCAGTATGGCAGGTTAACGACCAAGGGTCTGTTTGAGAATGTTGTGCATTGCTCGGCAAACGCAGCCGAGGCTGAGAATGAAATAAAACTCTGGTTTGAGCCTGATGAGATCACGGATGATATCTATACCACTAAAGAGGTAGAAGAGAAGATTAAAAAACGTGTTTGGGCTTAAGCCAATAAAGACTGCGCGGTCATGTCTGCGGGTTTCTTCAGCCCCATTAAGCTAAGAACTGTGACTCCCACATCAGGGACTATGCCTTTTTCTTTTAGTTTTACCTCTTTGCCTAACAGCCAAAATGGCACTGGATTTAGGGAATGTTGCGTACTGACGACCATTTCCTTACCTGATTTAAGTTCCATCTCATCTGAATTGCCATGATCAGAAGTGATAATAAAAACCCCGCCTTTATCCAGCCAGGCAGGGACTAATTTTCCCAGACACTTGGAAATATGTCCGATTGCTTCAGTGGCAGCTTTTAGGTTGCCTGTGTGGCCAACCATGTCGCCATTTTGGAAGTTGTGGACAATTAATGAATATTTTCCCGATTTAATTGCATCGAGTGCGTAGTCGGTTTCTAAATAAGCGGTCATTTCAGGAACTAAATCATAAC
>JAHIZU010000073.1 GCA_018814265.1 Candidatus Margulisiibacteriota bacterium
ACAGTATTATAAGTCTTGGCCAGTTTTACTGGATCATCATCCAAATAACCAACAACTCTATAGCCCAATGTTTTATCCTGTGTTATCTTCAGGGCTAATACTTGCCCCATCTCCCCAGCACCCAGGATCAAAACGTTTTTCACTCCCCAGCCGCGCAAACGCAAAGTTCGGCGCAGCCAAAAAATAGCCAATCGAGACAAACCCAATAGCAAAAGAGCGATCCACCAGACATTAACGATCACCAAGCGGGAGAACCAAAACTCCTGATTGAGAAAGAGCATACCCAGCAGTACCAAAGTGGCCAGGGATACGCCCAAGAAAAGAGAGGCCAGTTCATCGATCAGCGCGGTGAACTTTTTTGCCTCATAAAGCCCGATCAGCTTAAAGAGCGCCAGCCAGATTATCGTGACAAAGACCAGGATATTAAAATATTGTTGGAAGATGGGCGCTGAATCAGGGGTGATAAAGAGCAAAACCTCAAAACGAAGAAAATAAGCCAGGATAAAAGAAATGAATATTAAAACAGCATCCAGAATGAACATAAACATAGTTTTATTTTAGCCTGTCCAGCATTTTTTTAGCGAAATCATTATTGGGATCGAGTCTCTGAACCTGTTCAAACTCATCCCGGGCCCTGCCTCGCTCACCTCTGATCAAATACACCCTACCTAACTCATTATGGGCAACCACGTTCTTGGGATCATTTATAATGACCTGTTGCAGGTCAGAATAAGCTTGAGCAATTTTCCCCTGGCGCTGATAAACAGAGGCGCGGATCAGATAGCCGTTTGCTGACTTAGGACTTTGCTTGATCATCTTGCTGGCAAAGGCCAGGGCCTGATCTTCCCTGCCCTGCATTAAATAATAGCTAGCTGTCCTCTCCAAAAACAACAAATGACCTTCATAGCGCTTTAGCCCCCGTTCCAAAGCCTTAAGGGTTTCTGAGTCTTTGCCCAACCGCCGGTTAAGCCGCTCAAGATCCTGCAGCGGCTGTGTCAGGCCCGGATTGATCATGAAAGCCTTTTCGTAATGCCAGGCAGCCTCAGCGTTCTTTCCCAGACGTTCATGGATCATCCCCCTGGTATGGTAGACTTCCGCATAGTATGGGTCGATCTTTAAGGCCTTATCAGCCAAGTCACCTGCTTCAGCCAAATCATTGAGCATCAGGTATATTTTAGCCAGGAGGTAAAAATTATCCGCATTGTATGCGTCGATCTGAGTCCCGTAACGCAAAGCAGCAATAGCCAAGTTTATTTGGTCTCTTCTTTGCTCTGGCTTTTGGTTGGAAAGATTAAGATGGGCAATGCCCTTATGAGAAACAGTACCGCCTTCAAAGGGGAAAACATTAAGAGATCTGTCAAAATCCGCTGCCGCCTCAGCGAACCTAGCGACTTGCATTTCGTTCTTGCCGGATTTAAACCAGACATCGCCCCTAAAGGAGAGAAAGGAAACATAAACTAAAAAAGCCACCAGCAAACCAATTAATGCGATGGCAAACCAGGGCGCCTCAAGCCAGGAAAATTTCTTGCTTTCACCCTGGCCATCTTTCTCTCCCACCACCATGACCATAGCCCAGATCACCCAAAAAAGGGAAGTGATCGCCACTACACCAAAGCTGAACTGATTCTGGATCAAAAAGGCCACGGCAGCCGCCAATAGGCCGGCCAGCATAAGCCTCTCGTTATCGCTGCCCCTATTAGCCTTCAACCAGCCGACCCGGAAGAAAACAAAAAGCAGCCAGAGATAGGCAAAAAAAGTGATCAGCCCCTTGGTCACCCCAACATCAAAGGTCTCATTATGGCAGCGATCCTGTTTAACATGAAAGGCTTCCTTAAAACGGAAGAGTTCGGTCTCGTACCTGGGAAAGACCATTTTTAGCACTTCGGGCCCGATACCAAAGAAAGGATTATCAGCAATAATACTAAAAGCGCTTTTCCAAGTTTCACCGCGCGAGCCAGCCGCGCCTTTCAACTCCAGCTTTGATTCAGTTTTAGATTCAACAGCGTTCTCTTTTTCCGTCTCCTCTACCTGCTCCGTTGTTATCTCTTTAGTAAAACGCTCAAAGGGCGAGAACTCTGACCGGGTCATTGTTACGCCAGAGACCAAAATGATCAGCGAAGCAAGGATCAACATTTTTCTCCAGTGCATCAACAGCCAATGGCGGCCAGCAACCAAACAAAATACCACTATGCCGGCAAACAGCCCCATGTAGCCGCCGCGGCTTTGAGTAAAGAGGATTGAAATATATATTAGCAAGAGACACGCGCCCAAAACAAGGTTCAACACCTTGGGATGCAGCCGGTCGTAATAAAAAGCAAAGAGTAAAGCCGCAGCCGTCACAGCCGTAAAACCAAAATACCAGAGCAAGACGTTAAAGGCCTCAAGAGTGTAAATCATGACTAGAAAACCGATCTGGCAAAAAACAAAATAGCCTATCGGATACAGCTGCTCGTACCATTCGCTCTCCGGCAAAATGTCCTTTTTGTCCAGTAAAATCAAATAAAGGATCATAAAGAAGGCCATCAGCATGTAGGCCGCCAGAAAGTTAGGCTGCCCGATGGTCCCGATGACCCTTTGCCAGGTGATAACCCCGCCCCA
>JAHIZU010000006.1 GCA_018814265.1 Candidatus Margulisiibacteriota bacterium
GCTTTACCTGAATAGTTTTTACCGCTTTAGCTAACAAGCGGCAGACTTTGGGCCGTGATAATGTCAGTTTTTTAGCGATGGTCTTCTGATTTATCCCCTGATTAAAAAACATTTCAACAACCTTTTTTTGCAGCGGCGGCAGGTCCAACACCGTGTTGCGGATGCGTCCTTTTAATTCGTCGAATTCCAGTTCTGCCGCCGGGGTTGTTTCTCCTGGCACTGGCGCCTCAACCCCCACCACGGCCATTTCTTCAATAGACAAAAGATACATCAAAGCAGAAGCTGAAACGATCTTTTTGATCCTCTTCACAGCTTGCTTAAACTCATCCGCGCTTAACTCCTTCTTTTCCAGCAGCTCATCCTCTTTGGCCTCTTTGCGGTCCACGACCGAACTAACGCCCTTTTTTGCCAGATCACGCACCTTTACCTGAACGCGGTAAGGCACTGGGTTGTAATTTTTTAACCCATCCAACATTTCCCCCCGCACCCGATAAGAGGCATACGTTTCGAACTTGACCCCCCGATCCGGATCAAAATTTTCCCAGGCTTTCATCAAGCCAATTGTCCCGTCAGAGACTAGATCATCGTAAAGAATATTCGGCGGCAAACCCCTGCCGGATATCATGGCCGCGATCGAGTGCACGAGCGGCATATACTGCTCCAGAGATTTAGGGGTAGCTTTCTTCTTTTTCTTAACTGATTTTATTTTACTATTGGTCATTCTATCAAGGCATCCTTAAAAGCATTACTTTGCGCCAGCTGCAGAGCAAACTGATCAACCAGCATGTCCGCCCCAAAGGTGCTGCTAAAAGAAATATCATCTTCGCTCAAGCCCAATTTAGGCGGTTTAAAAGCCTGCTTAAGCAGTTCCTTGTAAAAGATCGCCAGGAACTCAGTCTTGATCTGCTGCTGCTGAGCATAGCTTATCGCCGGTATGGCCCGTTGCAGCATATCCTTTGGCCCGCTTTGATAAGCCTGAATTGAGTCGATCATTAGATCACCTCTAACTCCGCGTTGATCGCGCCAGATTTCTTCATTGCCTGAAGGATGGCGATCAGGTCCTGCGGTGAAGCCCCGATAGAATTAAGGGCCCTGACCAGGCCGGACAGGGTCGCCCCGCCAGAAACAAGACTAAGCTTACCTTCAGTTCGTTTAAGCGTGGCCATAGAACGGGCGCGATAACGGGCATCGTCCTGGCTGGAATCTCCCGCCGTCCCCTCTGAGAATAGCGCCACATCACCGATAATAACATCTATGCCGGCATAGGAAACTGCCACTGGAGAGATTTTTACACTCTCACCGATAACGATCGTGCCAGTTCGTTCGTTAACAACAATCTTAGCCACTACATCAGGCACAATTGTCAAATTCTCAACTCGAGAAACTAGCCTCACCAGGTTAATATCCGTACCAGGAGAAACAGTAACGGTTGCCGCATCCATTGCCTCGGCATCTATTCCTGCTCGACGAATACTCTCCGAAACCCGGTTTGCCGTTGTAAAATCCGGCTGATCCAGCACAATCGTCACCACACCTTTATTGCCAATTGAAACAGGCACTTCCTTTTCTACCAGCGCGCCTCCTGGTATTCTGCCCACCGTTGTCTGCCGCTGCTTGATATAGGGTACAGATGGCGTCCCGGACGCCAAACCAACCAGCAGGCTGCCCTGGGCAACTGCGTAGACTTCGTCATCAACCCCGTGCAGAGGGGTGACCAATAAGGTCCCTCCCTGCAAAGAAGTTGCGTCACCAACCGAAGAGACGGTAATATCTAGTTTTTGGCCCGGCTTGATAAATGGGGGCAAAGTCGCTGTGACCATGACTGCCGCCACATTGCGAGAGCGAAAATCTACGGATTGAGGCACTACCCCCATACGCGACAAAAGATTAGTCAAGGCCTGCTGGGTAAAACCTGTGCTGCTTCTGTCCCCGCTATTACGCAAGCCGACCACTAAACCAAAACCCATTAATTGATTATCGCGGGCTTCCAGAACATGGGCGATATCCTTGATCCTGACAGTTGGAGAGACCGCAAGGGCCACAGAACTCAGAACACAGAGCACAGCAAATATTGCAATAAGTCGCACCACTTTATCCTCCTAAAACAACCAGTTTAATATCCTGGTAAACCATCCCGGAGATTCAGACTCAGCAACCACCCCAGTCCCCTTGACCATAAGTTCCGCGTCAGCAACCTGATATGAAAAAACCGTGTTTGCCCCGCTGATGTCTTTAGCCCGAACACTGCCGGTAATGCTTATTTCCTGGATCTCGTCATTAACCTGGACCTTGTGCCTGCCCTTGATCATCAGGTTGCCATTTGGTAAAACATCGGTAACCCAAGCAGCGATCCGCGCTTCAACATTGCTGACGCGCGAGGTTTGGCCTGACCCCGAATATTTATTTGCTGCCTGGCCAGCAGCCTGGTTATTGGTGCCGATCACCGGCGCCAACTGCTGAAGGGTATGAGTAAATTTAGCACTCAGGTCATCCTTAATATCAGTCTTGGTGCCAGCGCGGTTCTGCGCTGTAGTACTTTCTAAAATAATAATATTAATGATATCACCTGTTTTGTAAGCTCTTTCCGTACTGTATGGTGAGGCGCTTTCCTTGTCATTCCAGATCGCATCAGCTAATGATGGCAAAACCAGGGCAAAGACAAAAATCAAAAAGCAAAATCCAAAACTAATTTGTCTGGTCATTACAGCTCCACCTCAACTTCTTTGGAAGAAATCAGCAAGCCTTCCAGGATTTTTTTCGGGTCCTTGACACCTTTTTTTCGAACTTTCACATTTTTTCCAAGATAGCCATCCATTAAAGCGATCCCCTGGGCTTTAACCAGGAAATTAGCACCTTTAATATTTATGGTTAATTCTTCACCTCGACGTACCACCGGGATCTCCTTGACCATCCATCTAAAGATCGTGCTGTTCTTAGGGATAGCCGTCTTGGCCTCTGTATCAATGACCATAACCTTATCCTCATAATAACTATCTGGCAGCATAGCAATATCTCGCGCAACAAGCGCAAGATCCCCTTCAGCAATAGTTTCACCGCGCTTGATCAGCCTGTTTACAACTACTACTGGTTTAAAAACCTCGACCTGCGCCCGGACAAAGACCTTGCGGCTAACCTCTTCATCGCTGATCTGGATCGGAAAAATCACATTGCCAACAGGCCGAAAGTCCTGATAAACGTCAACAACCTTAATGATTGCCTTATCGCTCAGCTTGCGCAGATCATTGAATGTCTTATCAGCAAACTTAAAAGTTATCCTGATATCAAGTTCAGCCCAATTTGGATGGGCGGCAACAACATGATCCTCAATGACTTTGGCAAGCTTTGCTTCGGGATCTTTCAAAGCAAAGGCAGTAGCTGAAGAGAACAGGACCAACAGACAACAGAGCCAAAATCTATTTAATACTAATTTTCTGATTTTCATTATTGTTTCATTCTATCTATACTGGTGAGCATGCCTTCATATGACTGCACAGCCTTGGTTACTGTATCAAAAACCCGCTGAACCATGACCATGCGCATCATTTCGGTAATGACATCAACGTTAGATTGCTCCAAAGCAAACTGATTAATGGACCCGAAACCATCTTCGCCAGGGACCCCAATGTAGGGGTCACCGGAGGACTCCGTAGCCTGCAGGAGGTTTTGGCCAATGCTCTTTAGGCCGCCATTATTGGTGAAACGCGCCAAATTAATCTGACCAACCTCGGTAAATGTCGTTTCATTGTTAATTGCCGCCTGGATTATCCCATCCTGCTGAATAACCACTGAGGTAGTCCCATCAGGAAAAACGATCCCAGGATCAAGTTTGTGGCCATTGGGATCAACCAGGTTACCATCATTATCAAGATGCAGGTTGCCGGCCCGGCCATAAGCCGCCGTACCGTCCGGCATTTGAAAAATAAGAAAACCGTTGCCCTTAACAGCTATATCTAGAGGATTATTGGTCGTTTCAATTCCGCCCTGGGAGAAATCGCGAGGGGTTGAGGCAACTCTAACCCCAGTACCGTACTCCACAGTAACCGGCGGGGTATCTGATCCTGACATTGCCTCATACAACATATCCTTGAAGCTTTTCTCAATATAGAAGAGGCTCTCCATTTCCGCCCGGCCTTTCTTAAAGCCAACTGTCTTGGCATTCGCCAAATTATCAGTAATATTTAAGATCTCATCCTCCATCGCGGAAAGTCCTGTAGCCGCAACATATAAAGGTTGAAACATACTAATTGCCTCCTTTTACTGGGTAGCCCGACCCAGATCCATAGCTCGCGCTAAACCCGCATCCCTGGTTTGGATAAGCTTGCTGTTGATACTGGAAATTCGCTCTAAATATATCATCTCCATCATTTGATCAATGATGTTAACATTGGAGGCTTCGATATAACCCTGGATCACGCGCGGGGGATCAATATCCACCATCACAGAATATGGGTCACTTTTTTTAAAAATACTACCGTTCAATGACTCAAGGGAATCCTTTGTTTCTGGTTTAACAACCAGTACGCGATCAATATCAACTCCATCAGCTTTAATTTGCCCGGTTTGGCTTACTTCAATTTCCGCGCCTTGAGGCACAATAATGGGCCCATGCTCACCCATTACTGGAAAATTGCCGGCGACTGTCAGTAGCCTGCCCTCCTTGTCCAGACGAAACCTCCCATCCCTGGTATATCCATCTCCCCAAGGCCCCACCAGCACAAAATAACCTTCGGAGCCCAAAGCAAGATCCAGCTTACTATCAGTCTTGATCAATGCTCCTTGGATGTTGCTGTAGAAAGAACCCTCGACCTGTGGTTTCATGGCTGAGAGACGTTGCGAGGCAGCTGCGAGTTCAACTGGAAAACCACGAACGATCACTTCGGACTTTTTATATCCAGGGACTTCGGAGTTGACCATGTTGTCCATTAATTTACGGACCCTCTGATCAGAACTCTCTAGCCCCGCGCCCCCGATCTCAAAAATGCGGTCGGTCATGTTAAGAAAATTATAAGGTGGAAAGCAGCAATTGTCAATCAGAAATATAATGTAAGAGGGGAATAAAACTTTTAGAAAAAATCAAGGCCGTTTCTTTTCTTTTTCCTCTTCGCGAAGCTTGCCGACCATCTTCTCACGTTTTTCAGCCATACGATCGAGCTTATAAACAAAAAACAAAACCTCAGCAACTAAAGTGTAAAGCTCGGCCGGGATCTCCGTGTCCATTTCAAGTTTAGCCAGCAGCTTGGCCAGCTCAGGATCTTCATAAAGCGGGATCCTATTATCTTCAGCGATCCGCAGAATCTCGTCGGCCATCGAGCCCCTACCGCTAGCGATAATTAACGGCGCCTTGTCACGATCAACATCATAGCGCAAGGCAATGGCAGCCTTACGCTCAGCTGGCTTTGACAGTTCTTCGCTCGGAACACCCTCTTCTCCTGGACCTTTAATTTGTTCGTTAACTTCTGCCATTGTTTTACCTTGACCCCTTAAGCCTCAAGATCAATTTTCTTCAAAATGTTTTCTAAACCAGGCAGCATCGGGATCAGATAAGGTTTTATCTGACACATCGCCGGATCAACCTTCACCTGATAACCAGTAATCATGAAATTTTTATCAGCCAGCTTTTGTTGGAATTCACCATACTCCTTGGCAATGGCGCTCCGGCCTTCGTTGCCATATTCCTTCTGGGAAAAAACAAAGACAACGTAAACCTTATTATCCTTAACGTACATGGAAACCACCATCTTACCCATATTGGTCGTTTCCATAGACATAACAACTTGGGTGTTGCGCGGATCAACCGGGGAGCCTTTTCCCTCCCCTTCACGCTTAATCACGATCTCCAGATCTTTGGGTGGGTCAGTCATGGCATTGGGAATTTGATGATAAAGATAATTAACTTCCTGGCGGCCAGATTGGGACAGGATAGCCTGAGCCAGCATATTCTGCATTAAGCCATCAAGCTTGCCTTGAAATTCCATCAGGGATGAGGAGAGCGCCTGCGCTTCGGCGCCGCCAGATGCCGGCGCTTTAGTTTGGATCCCAGATAGCAAGGCTTTTAAAGCGCGCACATCGTTCATCATCATCTCACGGCTAACACCAGCTTTGCCAGAATTAGCTTTTTGGGAAAGGCTGCGAAATGTTTCATCAAATTGCGACAAGAGGGCTGAAAGCTGAGAAACCAGACTGGCATCCATCAATCCTTTGCCCATTCCCAAAGCTGAGGTCAAATTACCAGCAGCTTCCTGCAGAGCTCCAAATTGAGAAGCTAAACCAGGATTTTTAGCAAAGAATTGGCTAAGGACTTGAACAGCCTGGGGAGAATCAAGGCCTTTCATCAAAAGCAGAACAGAAGCTTCCTGCGTTGCTTGAGACTTGTCCGTTCCCTGCATCATGGTCATCAATTTAACAAAGTTTGGGCGCGATAGTTCAACGCCATTACGCAACATAAGTGAGGCTAACTTAGTATTAAAATCATTCGGTTCGACTTGAATTTTTAACAGATGAGCGCGAACATCCTCCACTGTCAGGGCCCTGGCAACTGTTGGGGCAGCTTGGGCTGGAGCAGCAGGCGCAGCTGTTGTTGGAGCTGTCTGGGTTTGCGCAACCTGACTCGAACTGGTAGGCGCGGTTTGGGTCGCTACATTCTTGGCCTGCCCGGTTGTTTGCGATTGCGGCGAAGAGCTTACCGGAGTACTGGAAGATTTACCAGTCGGCCAAATGATCGGCTTACCTGGATGCATCCCCCCGCCTTCAGTACCAAATTCACTCAACGCAAAAACCTCCCAATAATATAAAAGACAGCCATCTTGCTGTCTTTTTTAAGAAACTCTGTCAAAGCAGATGGCCTAATCCGGATATCCGGGTAACCGGTTACCCGGATAGCCTCTACTAAATATATCGTGTTTTAAAGGGAAAAACTTGCGCCTGCCTGCCGGCAGGCAGGCTACTTCTTCTCTTTTTTCTCTTTCTTTTCAGCTTCAGCAGCAGGTTTCGCTGCCGGAGCTGCCCCTGGCGCAGACTTTTCCTTGACACCCTCTTCAGCCACAGCTTCAGCTCCTTCAGCAGCAGCAGCGGCCGCAGCTTCAGCTTCTTCAGGTGTAAGCACAGGAGCCGCGACTTCCTCTTCCTTGGTTGGAGGCGAGACAGTGGCAATCATATCCCCAAGATTGGACTGAATCTCTATTTTTGTCGAAATTTTTAAATCGGAAACATGAAGAGAATCATTAATTGCCAAGGCAGATACGTCAACGTCATACTTGTCCGGGATCTCCGCCGGCAAACACTTGATCTCAATCTCACGCAAACCATGGACTAGCACGCCGCCATCATCCTTAACACCTACGGGGATCCCCAACAATTCAACAGGCACACTGGTCTTGATCGCTTCATCCATATTAATATGCATAAAATCAAGATGGAGAATTGTCCCGGTCAAAGCATCGCGCTGAATGTCTTGGGTAATTACCGGAACCAGCTTGCTCTTTCCGTTATCACTCACATTCAAGCTAAAAATAAGGTTGTGGCCGGATTCAGATTGCAGTACCTGCTTGTTATAATCCTTGAGGTTGATCGAAACCGAGGTTGACTTGAATTTGCGGCCGTAAATAACAGCTGGGACAACCCCCTGAAGCCTTAACTTCTTGGCTTTCTTCCCCAGCTCTTCTCTTTTGTCAGCTTTTAATTCAATTTTTGTTTTCGCCATAATTTTCTCCTTTGGTGCAAACAGGAAATTTTACCATAATAATCATAATAATTCAACTGGACGCAATGTTTCCGTAGAAATCCGACAGTCCATGTATAATCATGGACATGAATAACTTGACGTTAATAACCATGGCCTGGGAACTTTTTGAGCAAGGAGTTCCGAGGATAAACATTGCTCTACATTTGGGAAGGCATCGGGA
>JAHIZU010000074.1 GCA_018814265.1 Candidatus Margulisiibacteriota bacterium
CATGTTTAATTTCCATTTGCCGTTCTCAACTTCGTAAACCGGCCAGACACAGGTTTGCACGGCTAATTTGGCGATCTCCATAGTAAGTTCCGGCTTATAAGCCCAGCCCAGACGACAAGGCTGCAGCACATTCATAAATTTGGCTCCGGGAATGGAAAAGGCCTTTTCAGCTTTGCGGATCACGTCCATGTAATAACCGCCAGAGGCTTGGGCCACATAAGGAATTTTATGAGCCGCCATGATACCGGTCAGATCTTTGCGGGTTCGCTGTTTGCCCTGTCTAACCTTGCCGGCTGGTTCAGTTGTCGTGCTGGCGCCTCTCGGCGTAGCCCCTGACCTTTGAATGCCAGTATTCATGTAGGCTTCATTGTTGTAGCAAACATAAAGCAGGTTATGGCCCCGCTCCATGGCGCCGGAAAGTGACTGCAGACCAATATCATAGGTGCCGCCGTCGCCGCCAAAAGCCACAAAGTTAATATTCCCCTTCACTTTACCTTTTCTTTTTAAAGCATTGTAGGCTGCTTCAACCCCAGACATGGTCGCCCCGGCATTTTCAAAGGCATTGTGAAGAAAAGGCACATTCCAGGCAGAATAAGGGAAAATCGTGGTGGTCACTTCCAAACAACCAGTGGCGCAAACAACAACCACTGGATCTTTTGAGGCCATGAGGATCATTTTAACGATCTGCGGAAAACCGCAGCCGGCACAGGCCCGGTGGCCGCCGGTTAAAGGGTCTTTGCGTTTGACTAATTCTTTTAAACTGACCATTATTCTCTTACTCCTAAATAGTTGACCTGCGCTTTTTTATCTACCTTTTGCAGGTCAGCAAAAACAGAATGGATATCTTCTACCGTAATGTCCCGGCCGCCCAAACCGTAAATATAATTAATGATCTTGGGTTTGTTGGCCAGATCATAAAGGGCCGAGCGAACTTCAGTAAAGACCGGTCCGCCTTGCGCGTTATAGGAATCCGACCTGTCTAGCACTGCAAGGGCAGGTACTTTACTCAAAGCCTTAACCACTTCCTCAGCCACGAACGGCCGAAAAACCCTGATCTTGAGCATGCCAGCCTTGATGCCTTTGCTTCTTAGTTCATCAATAACGACTTTCGCGGTCCCGCAGGTTGACCCCAGGGCTACGATCGCGATCTCCGCGTCATCCAAATGATATTTTTCAAACAAACCATATTCCCGGCCAAACTTTTTGCCAAATTCTTTGCCCACCTTAACAATAACCGGAGCAGCCTGCTTCATTGCTTCAGCAACCTGGCGCTTATGCTCAAAATAATAATCCTGCAGGTCCAGCGCTCCCAGGGTAACGGGGTTATCAACATCCAGCACAGAAACCTTAGCTTTGCGCTCACCGATATATTCCCTGACCGCCTGGTCTTCCATCACTTCCACGCCTTCCATGCCATGACTGATAATAAAACCATCGGTGGTCGCCATGGCCGGCAATTCCACTTGAGGATCTTCAGCAATGCGAATGGCCTGGAGAACATTATCATAGGCTTCTTGAGCGTTCTCAGAGAAGAGCTGGATCCAGCCAAAATCCCGGCCGCCCATGGTATCACTATGGTCACAATGAATATTGATCGGCCCGGACAAAGCACGATTAACAACAGACATAACGATCGGCAGCCTCAAAGCTGAGGCAATTGGTAATATTTCATACATTAAAGCCAAGCCCTGGGACGATGTCCCGGTCATCACCCGACCGCCGGCAGCGGCAGCGCCGACACAAGCTGATATGGCCGAATGTTCTGACTCAACCGGCACATATTCAGTATCAACCAGGCCGTCAGCCACAAATTGGGCAAAGATCATCACGATCTCAGTTGCCGGAGTAATTGGGTAAGCTGCGACAACATCAGGATTGATCTGGCGCATGGCCTCGGCCATTGCTTCGTTGCCTGTTTTAGCTACAACTGGCATAATTATTTCCTTTCCTTTTCCATGGTAATGGCTCGTTTGCCAGGCTTGGTCGGACATTCGTGATCACAAATGCCGCAGCCTTTGCAATGATCGTAATCAAAGCCGGTCACTTTGCCATCTTTGATGTTAACTGAAGAATCAGGGCAAACGATCCAGCAAATCAAACACTGAATACATTTATCCTCGTAGAAAATGGGCTTCTCCGAGCGCCAATCACCGGTCTTAAACTGCGCTGCGGTTCCAGCGCCTAACACATCTCCCTGGGGCAATGATTTCCAACCGGGTTTTTCCTGCTTCACTCTCCTGCTACCTCCTGATAAGCTCGTTTCACAGCTTCCAGGTTACCTTTGATAACCTCTGGCTTATGAGCAAATTTCTTTTTTAATTTATTTTCCAGGTCACCGATCACGTCTTCAAACCTTAAAAGATTAGAAACCTTGATCAAGGCGCCCAGCATTGGGGTGTTAGGGATGTCGCGGCCGATCGTCTCAATGGAGATCTTGGACGCGTCAACCGCAAAAACTTTCTTGCCCTTAAGCTTCAACTGTCCCCTGATCTCTTTGGCAGCTAGGCTGGTGTTAACGATCAGCAAACCATCATCCGGCAGGCCGGCCGTTACATCCACCGTAGCCATCAAAGTAGGATCTAAAACCAGCACAATCGAAGGGTTATGGATCGAACAATGCAGGGTAATTGGCTTATCAGACAAGCGGTTAAAGGAAGCAACCGGCGCGCCCATGCGCTCCGGCCCGTATTCTGGAAAAGCCTGAATATGCTTGCCCAAGGCCAGGGCGGCATCGCCAAAGAGCAGCGCGGCAGTTTTTGCGCCCTGCCCGCCTCGACCATGCCATCTTATTTCAATTATGTTATCCATGGTTGCAACCTCGAAAGCGCTATTTTATCAAATAAGATGCCAAAAATCAACATAACGATTATCGGCACCGCAGCCCCAACAAAGGCCTTCCATTTCGGCACATTGTAGGTTTTCCGTCCGGCAACCGCCCACAAGCCGTACATATATAATAACAACAGATAGTAAATTGAATTATAGCCGTAGCGGAAAAGCGTATAATCAAGGCCAGCATACTTCGTCAGCAATATCAGTAAAAAGATCGCAACACCGATCAAGATCACCGCGCTGCTATAAAAGAGGCTTTGGATCATCCGGTTTAAACTGCCTTTCCCTCCGAGCAGCAGATAAACGTAATTCAGCAAAATTCCTATCAGATAGAGCATTAGGAAAAAGGCAAAGGTAAGCAGCCCGCCTAAAATGAGCAGAGTGATCGCAAAAAAAACCAGGGCCAGGGTAATCAAAACCGGCAAAATAATGATGAACTTAAGCCCCTCAATACCTTCCACTAGAGTACTGCCAATAGGAACATACTGGACAATAAAAATGACCAGGGTCGCGACAAAGCTAAGGAGCCAGGTGGTGAGCAAAAGGAACGTTAAAGACTGCTCTTTCCAGTCTGCCTCCTTTAATTTTGTGTAAAAATAGATCGGCCGCAGCATGACCATCCACCAGGTAGAAAAATAATTTCGGATTTCCATTACAGTTCTCTCCTTCCCTCTAAAGCTTTGCTTAAGGTCGCCTCGTCAGCGTAATCCATGTCAGCGCCGATCGGCAACCCATACGCCAGCCGGGTCAGTTTGATCCCCAGGGGCTTAAGCAACCGGCTAAGATAGATATTGGTCGCCTCCCCCTCAGTGGTAGCGCTGATCGCCAGGATTATCTCCTTATGGCTTCCTTTGTTCAAGCGCTGGATCAGCTCTTTCATCCTCAGGTTGTCCGGACCAACGCCGTCCAAAGGTGAAATCAGCCCGCCCAGCACATGATATTTGCCATTATACTCTCTTGAGCGCTCGATGGCCATCAGATCTTTTGGCTCGCCAACCACGCACAACTGGCTCGTGTCGCGCGATTCATCAGCACAGATCTTGCAGGGGTCGATATCAGTAATGTTAAAACAAACAGAGCAATGCTTTAATTTTTCTTTGGCCGCCTTGATCGCCTCCACCAGCTGGCCAATGTCTTTGCCTGAACTCTGGAGGATATAGAAAGCCAGCCGCTGGGCGGATTTTGGCCCAATGCCAGGCAGCTGCTTCAATTCTTCAATTAACTTTTTAAATGTTTCAGCGTACATAATTTATAACCTCACCCCCTCCCTCATGGCTCGACAAGCTCGCCATTCGGGTTTCCCCTTCTCCATCGAAGATGGAGAGGGGGAGGAGTCATAAACGCCAGCGGGGGTGAGGATTAAAACATTCCCGGCAGCCCAAGCCCTCCGGTTAACCCTTTCAATTTCTTAGCCGCCCCGTCTTTGGCTAATTTCAAGGCCTTTTTAGCCGCCTCTCCCACCTGTTTCTCTAACTTGGCAACATCATTGGGATTAACCAGTTGCGGCTCGATCGAAAGCTCTTTAAGCTCCATATCCCCGCTGATCTTGACCACTACACCAGGCGCACTCCCCTCAAAAATCTCCTTGGCCAGATCCTCTTTTATCTTCTTCATCTGCCCCTGCATATCCCGGGCCATTTTCATCATCTCTCCCATGTTACCGAATATCATCTAAAGCACTCTCCCTTCAAAAAACTCCGCTACGGCATTGGCAGAAATCGCTGATTCCTTTTTGCCTTCGCTCACTACACACTCAATGGGGACCCTCTCGCCAATAATTACGCCCACAGCCTCTTCTACCGCCAGCTTGTTTTTGGCATCTTCCAAACGTTCTTTATGAAAAGCATAACCACGCCGGAAAGCAATGACCAGTTTTCCTCTGTTATTGATCTCCAGCGGCTCGCCCTCATGCAAAGAAACATAACCAAAAATACTTTTCTTCTTAACCTCCTCAAGGATTTCCTGCCAGTTGGTCTTGATCTTAGCGAGCTGGCCGTCAGGCAGGCGTCTCGGCTCCTCAGTTTTTACCTTTGTGGAACCGACCGTGCCTGCCGGCAGGCAGGGAAGTTTATTCTCGGGTTCCACAACTGCAATAACTTCAGCCGGTTGCTCAAGCAATTCAAGCAAAGTTACTTCTAATACAAGTCTCGCATGCGGATGCCACTTCATATCCAGCTCAGCCCGGGAAAGAGCGCTAATCACCTCTTTTATTTTCTTCAGGGAAAAACTTTCTGCTTGTTGTTTTAATTTTTCTAAATAATCACTGGTCAGCTCAAGCGCTTCACTGGAGCCAACCTTAAGATGCAGCAGGTTCCTAAAATGGGAAACCAGGTCGCGAGTAACTTGCTGGGTCGAACGGCCTTCCGCCAGGCCATCCGTTACCAGCTGCAAAACTTTAGCAGGATCAGCAGCAGCCAAAGCCTCACCAAAAGCAAAAAGCAGCTCTTCATCAGCCGTTCCCAGCAGCAGGACTACGCTGTCATAGGTGATCTTTTGCCCGGAGAAAGAAACCACCTGGTCCAAAAGAGAAATAGCGTCGCGCATGGAGCCTTCACCGACCCGCGCGATCAGGTTAACCGCCTTATCATCGATCTCAAACCCCTCAGCTTTGGCGACATTTCTTAAATGCTGCTCGATCTCCGCCAGTTTTATCCTGCCAAAATCCAGGCGTTGACAGCGGGAAACAATGGTTAAAGGCACTTTTTGCAGCTCGGTGGTCGCCAGAACAAAAATCGTGTGGGCTGGCGGCTCTTCCAAAGTTTTAAGCAGCGCATTAAAGGCTTCCGGAGTAAGCATATGGACTTCATCAATAATATAGACCTTATATCGGCCCTCAACCGGAGCGTAGCGGATCCTTTCGCGGAGTTCGCGGATCTCGTCGATCCCGCGGTTTGAGGCGGCATCGATCTCGATCACATTAACTGAATGGCCGTCTTTGATCTTGAGACAATTTTGGCAGCTGCCGCAAGGTTTTGGCGTTGGCCCGTTTTCACAATTCAGGGCTTTGGCCAGTATGCGGGCCAATGAGGTTTTGCCCGTGCCCCGGGGACCGGAAAA
>JAHIZU010000075.1 GCA_018814265.1 Candidatus Margulisiibacteriota bacterium
CCTGATATTGGCCTGAATAGTTTGTGGTCCCCAGCATAACAAAGCCAATAATGATGAGCGCTACAACGACCGCTAATAAAACATTGGAGATCGCCATGCCAGTTTTCAGCATTTTTTGTTCTGTGCCCAAAAAATCGTCCCAAATCTTGCCGACCATGATCGCTAAGAAGGGGTAGATCAATAACAGGTAGCTTGGCAGTTTTGTTTTGGCAATTGAGAAGACAATGAAAACCGGAATGATCAGACAAAGTGTTAGTAAGGCTGGGTCTTGGAGCCGCTTTTTCCAGGTCCGCAGCAAAGCAAAAGGCAAAAAGTGTGACCAGGGGGCAAAGCCTAGGATAATTGCCAGAAAATAGTAATACCAGGGACCTGGATGGCCAGAGACCACTCCTTGAAATCGTGACATGAAGAGAAAACCCACGGCAAAGTCAGCAAATATTTGGCCGTGGATAGCCCAGCTGGCTAGATACCAGGGAGAAGCGATCAGCGCCACGATGGCGACCCCGGGCAGGAGCTGCATTTCCTTTAGCCGGCCGAGCTCTTTTTTAAAGAGCAGAAAAAGAAAGACAGCCAGGGCCGGAATGGCTAAGCCGATTATTCCCTTGGTGATCACGCCTAAGGCCATGGCAGCGTAGCATAACCAGTAGAACTTTGGATTTTTTGTTTGGAAGCCCCAGTAAAAGAAGAGCAGGGCAGCAGAGATTAAGAGGGTCAGTAAAATATCAATTTCTGCGATACGCGACTGGATCAGGAATTGAAATGAGGTCATGGCAATTAAACCAGAGAAGAAGCCGGCTCGCTCATTGTAAAAAGTTTTACCCAGATAAAAGATTGTGATAACCGTGAGCACTCCGGAAACCGCTGCCCAGAAACGGATCGCAAATTCATTAAAACCAAACAAAACGGTGGCAATTGTTGCCAGCCAAAAATAGAGCGGGGGTTTGTCAAAGATGACCTGACCATTGTAGTGCATGGTCAGGAAGTCCTTGGTGATCCCAATCTGTTTGATGAATTCCCCGTAAGTGGTTTCGGCTGCGTCGTAAAGCGAGGGCTGCCAGAGATTAAAGAAAAAGAGAACTCCCGCCAAGAGGATCAAGACTGCAAGGAGATTATTTTTGTTATTGTCCATTTTATTTGCCTCCTATCATCCGTTTTGTTTCAAAAGCATTGAGAAACATGGCCCACTGTTCAGGGTTGGCTTTAATAAAAGCCTCGAACGTCCCGAGTATCTTGCGCATGGCTTCTTCTCGATTCTCTTTCGTGACCTTTATGGGTTTGTGTAAAGTAATGGTATTCCTTCTACCTGATTTTTTAGCCAGGGTAGGGATGACTGCGCAGCCGCTTCTTTGGGCCAGGGTTAACCAGCCAGTGGCTGCCGGCACTTTCTTCCCCAGGAAGTCAATTGTCTCATGGCGGCTCTCCAGCGCTCCGGTATCAGCCAGGAGATAGATAAGCTCGTTCTTATCAAGGACCTTAAGCGATTCTTTGTACATGTCGGAGTCCAGCACGTTGATCAGCCTGGCTCCCTCAGAACTTCGGCTACGATTAATTATCTCAAATATCGGCTCATTTGTCGCCCGCAAAACAATGTTCATCGGATAGCCTAAATTAGATAAAGCGGCATGGGTTAGCTCATAGTTGCCGGTATGCATGGTGAGAATAATGACCCCTTTGTGCTCTTTTAATGCCTGGGTAAGGTTTTCCAGGCCTTGCCATTCAATGATGGCTTGATAATGCTTCCTTTTAAAGAATGGCACACAGAGGATCTCGAATATTGAATAGCTGGTGTTGCTGATCAATTTGTCAGCCAGCAGAGCAGCCGGACTTTCAGGAATGACTTGGGCAATATTATTAATGACAGTGCTTCTCAATCTGGTGAGCCTGGCCAGGGCTTGGATGAGCCAGGCAGCGGCGTACATAATATTGAGGGCCACCGCAACCGGCGCAAAGAATATGATCCTAAAGCAGAATTGCAGGAGTTTTACAAAAAAGATCATGTTTTATTCTTAAACTGGATCTCGTAGAGATATTTATATAACCCATCTTTGGCCAATAATTCCTGGTGAGTGCCTGCTTCTGCGATCTGGCCGTCATCAATAACTAATATTCGATCAGCTTTTTCAACTGTATAGAGCCGGTGGGCAATAATAAAGGTGGTCCTGTTTTTCATTAGCCTTTCCAAGGCTTCCCGGATCAAGACCTCGGTTTCCGCATCCAAGGATGAGGTCGCTTCGTCCAGGATCAGGATCCTGGGGTCCCGCAGGATAGCTCGGGCGATAGCTATGCGCTGTTTTTCGCCGCCAGATAGCTTGGCGCCTCGTTCGCCAACCTGGCTGTCGTATTTTTGTTCCAGATTGTCAATGAATTTATGGGCATTGGCCAGTTTGGCTGCCTCAATGATCTCCTCTTCTTTGGCATTTGGTTTGCCATAAGCGATGTTCTCTTTGATCGTTCCCCTAAAGAGGGAAATTTCCTGAGGCACGACCGCGATCTGCTGGCGCAAGGTTGCCTGCTTAACTTTTTTAATGTCGTGGCCGTCAACCAAAACCTGGCCGGAAGTTGGGTCATAGAAGCGCAGCAGCAGGCTCATTAAGCTGCTTTTGCCGGCGCCGGTGCGGCCGACCAGGGCAATGATCTCGCCGGGCTTAACAGACAGGTTGATGTTTTTTAGGACCTGTTGCTTTTCGTAGGCAAAAGAAAGATTGGCAAAGTCAACGCTGCCGGTGATCCGCGGCAGAGGCGCGGCATCTGGCAGGTCCTGGATGGTTGGCTGGATATCCGCGATCTCAAAGATCCTTTTGGTTGAGGCCATGCCTTGCTGGAGGATGCTGTAGGCTTTGCTGAGGGTGTTGCCGGGATCCGTCATGATCGCCAGGGCCGTGGCAAATGAGATCAGTTGGGGCAGGGATAAATTGCCGCTGATGATCTCCCTGCCGCCGTACCAGACGATGGCCACGACCGCCAGGGTCTGCAGCAGGGCGATAACCGGATTCTGGGTGGCCAGGATCTGTACTGCCCGCATATTGATATGAAATGATTTTTTTGTTTCGCCCTTGAACTTGGCGACTTCCTTTTTTTCCATGGCAAAGGATTTAACTACCTTGACCTGCGAGATCGTTTCCTCCAGGTGGGAGGTAATATCCGCGGCTTTTTGCTGTACGCCTTCGCTGATCTGCCTGATCTCTTTAGCGAACAGCCTGATCACCTGGACGATCAGCGGCAAGGCAATGAAAGTTAACAAAGACAAACGCCAGTTAAGCAAAAAGATATAGGTCAACAAACCGATTAACAGAACGGTGTGAGGGATAATGGTGACAAAAACAGTGAACAAAGTGACCTGGAGGGTTTGAATGTCGTTCATGACCCGGGAAACAAGCTCGCCGGTGTTCCATTTGGAATAAAAATCAAGCGACATGTCCTGCAAGTGTTCGTAGAGTTTGTCCCTCAGGTCAACGATCACCCGGTGGACCACAAAATAGGAAAGATATTCCTGGCCGTATGAAAAGAGCCCTTTGACCAGGAAGAGCCCAACCATGCCCAGCGCGGAAAGGTTAAGCAAAAAAATGTTTTTGTCTTCAATTACTTCAAAAATGTAGCCGGCCAGCGGGGCGATCACCAGGGTACTGCCCGTAACCAGTGCTGTGCAGATTGAGGCGCCGACGACCTGGGTGACATATGGCTTGATAAACTGAAACAGCCTACTGTAAAGCTTCATTAATTGCCTCCGTGATCTTAACCGCGGCGCCTGGTTCTCCCATGGCTTTGATTAAATCCTCGGACATTTTTTCTCTTATCTTCCTGTCTTTTAAGAGGGAAACAGCTTTTTGCGCCACTACTGCTGGATCAATTATACCTCTAATTTCCGGGATAATCTCGCTGTTAGCCTTAATATTGGGTAAGGCAAAA